>JBMOKS010000160.1:0-3147 GCA_049324355.1 Bacteroidota bacterium | reverse complement strand
ATTAACCCGAATCGGCAGCGGCTCCGTGATCGTCGCTGTCTTCCTGTTGACCCTTACGGCATACCAGGAAAACCCCAGGCCAAAACCACACAAAGTCTGCGTAAACTGCAGTACCGATGATTTCGTTGGAGTGCCGTTAAAAGAATTCATGATGGATGTGGCGCGGTACAACGGCACACATGCCAAAGACATTTTATCGGAACTAAGAACCGAAACACCGCAGGACCTTCCTTCACGAACCTGCATGTACTCGCTGGGCAGGATCAAGGAGTTCATCTGCCAAATGGAAAGATATACGGTCAAAGCGGGGCTGAATCCCGACGACCTCGGCATTAGATTCTATTATGGCATTTATCCGGAGAAAAAAAAGATAGCAGGGCAATTGTATGAGGGGCTTCATACATTGTTCATGGTTCCATCGATCTACGATTCAAGGTCCCAGCGATACATTGACTTTGACCCTAAAGCCACGGCAGAAAAACGATACAATAATGAATTGTACAAAGGTATTTACAAGAAGGCTCAATTCACCCCTCAACACAACTTTGCAGCGCTGGCCGACCTGGTTCCGTTGGCCCTGGCCGACTCGTCGATTGTGATTTTTATGCTCGATGCCAGCGCCGTCAAGCCTCCCGTCGGGTCAATCGTCGGAATGGCCCCCGTAGAGACTTCGGTTATGAATCAAGGTCAGCTTTGTCCTCCCAATTGTCCGCCCAGAAACTTTCTCAACGTCATCGATGAAACTTTTGGTCCGTTAAATTATGATCAGTAATCAATGCAGGCATGAGTAAAGTGATAACCTATATTGAACTCGCAGCATTTTTTTCGTCGCTTATGGCGTGGCCGGTCATTAAAAGAAGCAGTTACCTGCGCTTGTTTCCGTTGCTTCTTTTTGTCGTGATCTCAGTCGAAGTGTATCAGACTTTTCTAAGGCCCGACGGCGTTCATATCAATGCATTGGTATATAATGTGCAGGTGCCGCTGCAGCACCTGCTTTACCTTTACATTCTCTTCCTGGCCCTCGACCGCCGGGCATTCAAAAAAATCATGGCAGTGGTCACCTCCGTGTTCTTTGCTTTTGCGATAATCACAGCCATATTTTTTACGGCACCCGACCGGTTCAACGTGCTCGCCTACTGCATTGGCTCTGTTTGCATCATTACCGGCATTCTGTTGAAGTTTTACGAAATGTTGCAGAACCCAACCGACTTCAATTTCCTTAAAAAACCATTCTTCTACATGTTGTTCGCTTTCCTGCTATTTAATGTCGGTACTCTTCCGTATTTTGCTATGAGCAACTGGCTTTATTTCGTGCAGCAATATGAGAATATGTTGCAGATCCTGATCAGTGTCATGAGTGTGTTTAACTATGTTCTATACAGCACTTATACAATAGCATTCTTATGGATGACGCTCAAGAAGGATTTCTCCTGATCGCCACGTCGACGATTGTTTCTGTCGCATTCGTACTAACAGTGCTCGCCGTCATGATCATTTACCGTAAGCGGAAGGTGGAATATATGCGTGAGATCAACAGGATGAATGAGAAGTTTACCCATGAACTATTACAAACCCAGCTGGAAGTCCAGCAACAAACCATGCGGCACATCGGCAGAGAAATACACGACAATGTGGGCCAACAACTTACGCTGGCATTCTTATATACGCAACAACTTCATTCAACCGACGAAAAGATTGAAGGTCAAATTCGGTCGGTTGCCACCATCATCAACGAGTCTTTGACTGATCTGCGAAATCTCTCCAGGAATCTTACCAGCACAGACTCCATGTACGCCGACCTATGCAGCATCATTCACTCAGAATGTTCTAAAGTGCAGGCCACGGGATTGTGTCAGGTGAATTTTGAAACCAACATCAAGCAACTGGAAGCCTCACAGGCCGTGAAAAGTTTTGTACTTCGCATTTTGCAGGAATTTCTTCAGAACAGCCTTAAACATTCACGATGTTCGGTCATACAGGTAAAGCTGCAGGTATTGAACGATGGGGAGGTGGAACTTTCAGCAGAAGACAATGGAAAGGGTTTCTCCTTCAACACCAATTCATTACAGGAACCCATAGGAATTGGATTGAAGAACATGAAAAAACGCGCTGAGATCATTGGCGCCCTTTTTTTGCTCGACAGCGTTCCGGAACGCGGAACAAAAATGCAATTGCGCATACCAGCTGATAAATTTATCAACCAACCATGGAACGAAGCGTAGTTATTGTAGACGATCATAAGCTTATTTCAAAAGCCTTGGCAGGAATCATCAACGGTTTTAGAAATTATAACGTTTTGTATGAAGTAGAGAACGGAAAAAGGCTCATCGAAGAATTCAGACAACCCAAAAACATTCCTGACATCGTACTGCTCGATATCAACATGCCGGTCATGAACGGTTTCGAAACGGCGGCATGGCTTGCACAACATCATCCGGACGTGCTCATACTGGCATTGTCCATGCAAGACGAAGAAGAGACACTGATCAAGATCATTCGCCGTGGCGCAAAAGGCTACCTGCTCAAGAACGTAGAGCCACAGGAACTTGAGAAAGCACTCGATGCGCTGTTGAGCAAGGGATTTTATTACCCTGATTGGCTAACCCACAAAGTGCTGATGAGCATTGCACAGGACAACTCTACGCCATCCATGCCCTTGCTCAATGACCGCGAGCAGGAATTTCTTCAATACGCGGCTACAGAACTTACGTACAAAGAGATTGCAGAAAAAATGTGCTTAAGTCCTCGCACCATTGAAGGCTATCGCGACAACCTATTTGAAAAGTTGGGCATTAAATCACGCGTTGGTTTGGTCATTTATTCGATCAAAAAGGGCATCATAAAATTATAACCTCGCAATTTTCCTATAATGCCAAGCAATGCCATCATATCTCTTCTCATTTCGCTTGCCACCCTGACAGCGTCAAGCACTTCGGCGCAGCATGGCCAGTCTACCGTTGTCATACAATTGGAGAATAATAAAGGAGGCTATTATGCCGGCCAGAAGGTTTCTCTCATCAGCAAGGTAGATGGGAAGATCTATAGTGGTGCCACCGATGTAAAAGGTGAAGTCTCGCTCGATGTTCCGTGCCATGAACTCTTCGATCTGGCTGTTCCGAACTATACCAAAAAAACCGAGATCGAATC
>JBMOKS010000159.1:0-3155 GCA_049324355.1 Bacteroidota bacterium | reverse complement strand
GTAAAACGGATGCTGGCGTATTCAAGCATATCTCAGGCGGGATTCATGATGATCGCCATCATGGCGCTCAACGAAACGGCTTTTGAAGGGCTGGTGCTTTACGCGGCCGCTTACTGCATCGCTACTATCGGATTGTTTGCCGTATTTGAAGCTGGTTTGTTGAAGATGCGATGTCACGTTATGGATGCATTGCCACAAATTGGTGGGCAGTTGTCCGAGATCTACCCGAAAAAGCCGATCTACGATATTCCCGGCTATCCCGAGATCAAAGCCCAGGAACTCATTGACAATTTGAAAAAACAGATAGAGCCGTTTAAGCCTTCATTCACGCTGGGAGAGAACGTGACCGGCCTCATCCGTAATGAAAATGGTGGTTTTACGATAAGCACCGCTGATACCCAAGTGCACTGTAAGGTAGTAGTTATTGCCGGCGGTCTCGGGTGTTTCGAACCGCGCAAGCCCGAAATTCAAAACCTCGAACGATTCGAAGGAAAGGGAATCGTCTATATGGTGAAAGATCCTCAGGCATTTAAAAACAAAAAACTTGTGATTGCGGGCGGCGGAGATTCCGCACTCGACTGGACCATCCACCTGGCAGAAGTTGCCGAGAAAATAACGTTGATCCACCGTAATGAATCCTTCCGAGGTGCTCCCGATTCTGCCGAAAAAGTAGTAGCGCTGGCGAAATCAGGAAAGATCGATCTCGTGCTGAGTTCAAACCTGCAGGCAGTGAATGGTAATGGTGTTCTAAAATCTGTGTCTTATGAAAACAAAGAGAAACAAATTCACGAGATTGACGCCGACTATCTGATACCATTGTTCGGACTAACACCCAAGCTTGGTCCCATTGCCAACTGGGGATTGAACCTTGATAAAAATGCCATCGAAGTAAGCACGCTCGATTATTCAACGAACGTTGCAGGCATTTTTGCGATCGGCGATATCAATACGTATCCTGGAAAATTAAAGTTAATCCTCTCCGGGTTTCACGAAGCTGCGCTGATGGCTCAAAGTGCATTTAAGTATGTTTACCCCGACCAAAAACTCAGCTTTAAGTACACTACTGTCAACGGAGTCAACGCATTTTAAAATTGAATCGTTATGGTCACATTTCAAGTTGAAGATAAAGTTGGCAATAAAAAGTTGGTAGAAGTGCCTGAAGGGATCAGCCTCAGCCTGATGGAAGTACTCAAAGCTTCTGAATATGATATTCTGGCAACCTGCGGCGGAATGGCATTGTGCGCTACCTGTCACGTCGATGTAAAAACAGGTGTCGAAAACCTGCCTGATCCCACCGAAACAGAACTGGACATGATTGACACATTGCCCAATGCCGGTAGTAACAGCCGGCTGGCATGTCAGATCAGAATTGGCCAGCATCTGCAGGGTGCTTTGTTTTCGTTAAAGGGTTAGGACGCTTGCTGCTAAGGCGACACGTGGTCAGCGTTGGGAGCACAGATAGGTGCTTGTCCGGTGTGGCTCGGGAAATTAGTGATAGCTTGCTGAACGTGACCGACATGACCATGATTAAGGGTATGCATCAATGTGTGGCCTTGCCCAAATATTTCCGAAGCCTTGGCGAAACGTGATGTTGTATCAGTGCGTTTTGCATCGCCCATTTTTTACCGGCATCCGGTTCAATCAGAAATTGTATTTCTTTTGCTTCTTTTACGACCACGGGAACGCCGTTCTGGTACAGAATACGATTTCCCGTGAAGCCCGGGATTCTCCTGCCAGGTGTAATGATGCCGGTTAGGTTTAGCGGATCGGCTGCGCTAATGGAAACTAAAACGTCCGGTTTATTTTCTTTTTTTACTTTCCTGAGTTCGACAATGGCTTCCGGTAATGCATATTGTTCGCCGTACACACCTTCGACGAAACGCCCGCCTCTGATCTGGCCACGCGCTTCGAGAGTACGCAACGTGCGCACCAGCTCACGCCACGGTGGTGCCAGGTTTTCACGTTCGGCAAGTTTGCGAAACAGCACGCCATATCTGCTTAATAAAGCCCACGCAATTGTTTCAATCTCTTCGGATGAATACTTATGATCTTCCTGCTCGCGATGATCGCGCAGCAGCGACCACCGGCCCGCGTAGTTCATAGAAAAGATCTCTGTGTCTCGCCTGTAACCCGAATCGGTTTTGTATTTGTCGGGAACAAGTAACGCGCGCAATCCGGTAAATGAGTCGGAAGTGATCAAGCCGGCACCAATAAGCTCGCCCAACGCGTCTTCAGCTTGCGACGGAAATAATTTAGTCTTGTAAACGATGTCATCAAAGAAAGAAGCCCCGTATTGTTGCAGCACACCGAGTACTTGTGTAGCCCGCGCAGAAAGATGAAGGTCTGCAAATTCGTCTTCGGAAGGAATAGACGTCCAGGCATTCAGCTTCGAACGGCTGACAAATGTAACCGCGGTGGTGCGAATAGGACTGTTGGCTTTTTTGTCTTTCCCGGCGCTTGAAGACGGACGAAAACGCCCCCACGAAATTTTACCGGCAGCACATAACATATCCAACCACTGGTGATCGTAATCTTTGGTGCGTGCCGGAAGAATATCGCTTTCCCAAGCTATGGCCGGAGCTTCAAAACCTTCCAGTTTCTGAATGACGTGTTCGAGACCAGTAGCGCCTTCGGCGTGACGATCGCTTTCAAGCTGATGCCTGGCAAACAGGAAGCGCATAAAATCTGCCGACGACACGGGCTGAATTTCACTTCGAAGCTTCTTAATGGTATAACGATGAATTCTTGCCAGCAATCGGCGTTCGCACCATTCCTGTTCAAACTCGCCTGTAAATTTTCCTCTAAAAACAAATCCCTCATTCTCTAACCTGATCAGCCCTTGATTGACTTCAGATGTCGAAAGGCCCATGATGGCCGCGAGCATCTCAGCTGTAGTGGGGCCCATGATCTCGAGTCGTCCCCTGACAAGCTCGGTCATCGCATCCTTTCCTTCCAACTGGCGGAGTAGTTTCTCCGGGACAACAACATCGTGTTCCAAAGCCTTTTCGGGGTAGGCTTTTTGTATGTACGGCACCCGCTCGGTGGCGATCCAAAGCGCATGTTTTCCGCCAATAACGGTCGTTGCCCTTCCCGCATGAATCAGGTCTTCAAAATAAGTTTCCCAGCCATTGTTCTTGCCTTCGTCTTCGGCGATC
>JBMOKS010000158.1:1976-3157 GCA_049324355.1 Bacteroidota bacterium | reverse complement strand
GAAAGCGGAAGAAATAATCAGTTATAATATGCCGGCATTTCGGGGAATTGTTTCTTACGGTGGGTTCAAAAATCACATCGGCTTTTTTCCTGGCGCCTTGGCAATTGCTCTATTCAAAAATGATCTGACGAAATTCAAAACCTCCAAAGGGACAATTCAACTTCCGCTGGGCAGCCGATTGCCAATTGGACTGATAAAAAAGATTGTGAAGTTTCGTGTAAAAGAATATGCTAAAAAATTAAAGACGAAAAAATGAAACTTCCTTGGGCGACTGGCCTGCAACCAATTGGGCAGGCTTCATGGACAGAGACGTGTGCGATAAAGGAAATCGATCCGACTGGGAATTGACCCAATGTCTCGTTGATAGTTTCAAATACGCTGCAGCTAAAATGACAAATGACAATTTCGGAGCAATGTTGGGGACTTAAAAACTAAGTTGGGGCGGGATAAATTCAGAAATGGCCACCCCTTCGTGTAACAAAATCAGAGTGATATCGTCTCAGCTGAAAAACCTACCAAAAGCCATATGGAAACCTCCCCTCAAGTTTATGCTAAAATTGCCGGAGTTCTGCTTGTCATCTCCATCCTGGCAGGTGGATTTGGTGAAATGTTTGTTGTAAGTAAACTCGTTACCGATAACGCAACCACAACCGTGCAGAATATATTAAGCCACGAATCTCTCTACCGGCTCGGTTTTGCCAGCTATCTCATAGAAGCGATTTGCGATGTTTCGCTGGTGCTGGTACTATATCTATTAGTCAGACCTGTCAACAAAACCATGGCATCGCTAACGATTTTGTTTGGGCTGGTTTCCGTGATCACCTTCGCTTTCGCTGAACTGTTTTATATTGCCGCGCTGCTGATACTGGACGGTGATTTCCTGACATCATTCTCGGCAGACCAGGTGAATTCGCTCGCAATGTTTTCAATCAAGTTGTATGGATATGCGGCGGGAGTATTTATGTTATTCTATGGATTGGCCACCCTTCTCCGGGGATATTTGATTTTTCAATCAGGTTATTTACCAAAATTCCTGGGGATACTCCTTATTTTTGGAGGTACTTGTTTTGTAATGAGAAACTTCCTCCTTGTACTGGCCCCTGGCTATGCATCCAACTATCTCCTGCTGCCAACAGCCATTGCCATCCTGACCTTGTCCCTTTGGTTGCTGACTAAGGGCG
>JBMOKS010000158.1:0-1966 GCA_049324355.1 Bacteroidota bacterium | reverse complement strand
AGTGGAATGAAAAAACAGGTTTGGTCGCTGCTAAAGTCGGATGAGTGCTCAAACTGTGTATTGCTCCTTCGCCCGTGAAGTGCAGAGTTATCTACCAAGCGCGACGCTGAGTCGGAATCGAATTGGAGCAAGTACGGTAAATTCCAGTATAGTTAAAATGATGTGATCCTTGAGTTTTTTTTTTAATCTATTTTCCGATGGTTTGGGATAATACTTTCTTTTTTCTCTTTGTCGGCCATGAATTTGTTTTTGCTCATGAGCACTAATCCAATTGAAAACTCAAGGGCATTGCTCCTCCACTTAACATTAGGATCTTTCGCGATGTCGGTGAGTCCATTGATAAAGGTCAATTGGGAAGTAAACCTGGATACTGTAAAACCGGCACCAAATCGCAAACTCCAACTGGTATTTGCGAAATAGTCATCGTAATCTGTTTTGTCGTAATCCAATTTGGCAGACTGAAGAATCGAAAACTGTGGACCAAGGAAGAAACGAAACTTGTCTGGGGCGACAACTACCATCATCGGCATATCGATGTAATGAAGTTTTAATGACCTTTGAGTAACAAAGAAAAGGTATGACTCGGTAAAACGAGTCCCTCTCGCTGAATAGATCACTCCGGATTCGAATAAAACTGATTCGGAGCCAACGCCGGCTAAAGATTCACTATAAGCGTGGCGAGATCTCGCAGCATCAGAAAAATGTCGATCGAGAGCATTACGGGATCGGTTTTTACAGGCGAAATAGTGCGGGAAGAAAAATATGGCCATTCACCGGGGTGATGTCTAGCGTAGAAGGCACGGCCCATGTTACGGGCAGCATGAGTTTATTATAAATTCGAACGATCCTTATGCAGATGGGTTCTTCCTGCGATAATTTTGTTTCCCGCAGATCTCGCAGATTAACGCAGATAACCCCAGAGGGGTGTCAGTATATAGCATGGTATTTTTTGAGTTAAGAAACCCCGGAGGGGTGGTATTATTGCGCGTGTTAATCATTGTTGGCGCGTTGCGCTCTACAAGCTTCGTTAGCATTTAACTAACGCGCATATGCATGAGTGCCTTGTAAATTGCCAATGCGTGCGCATTAATAGAATCGCTATTGGGTTCTATCTTGCTGCAATGCCGGTCTATCAGGCTGTAGTAGAAAGAAAGGATCTCGTCGGAGCCATCCTCTAATCCCAATTCAGTCAATACCAGCGTGCTAAGGTCAGGTTGATAGGGGCAATCTTCTATTCCCAGCTGGCTAAGCGTGCGAAACAACTTTTGAGCTTTGAGATCTTCGCGAAGCATCGACAGCACTCGGTTATTCAGTGGGGATAATGGGGCATTAGATTGATGTGATTTCCCAGTATTCATAATGGTTATCAATTAGTTGATTGAAAGTTAATACCGTATTTATACGGGGGTAAAAGTACCTAAATATTTTTATCCCATATAATTGTTTTGTGAAAAAAATCACTATCACTGACAAGCAGTTCGAAGTACTGAAATTAATAGCCGATGGTTATAGCAGCGAGGAGATTGCCAAAAAGCTCGGCAATAGTAAAAAGACGATTGACGCCATTCGGATCGAAATGCTGAACAGGTTTCAAGTTAGAAACGCAGCCCACCTTGTTGCTTTTGCTTTTAGAGAGAAGTGGTTGAAGTAAGCCCATGGCTCTCTTGCGTTCATTTAACTTGGCCCTAGACCCTGCAACGCAATAAGCACCGACGTTTCCAGGCATTTCCCTACGATACAGGCAAGAGGACAAATAATACAAAAAACTTCAAATGAATATTTTGGTAGAATACAAGGACACTTCAGGTTCAATATCCAGTCGGAATTTCAATATGACGAGAGTTGCTTTTGCAAAACACTTGGCTATAGCCGGGCAAGGATATGCACCCACGGCGAGAAAATTCCTTCGGACGATCGGAATGTTCTTTCACTACAGCTATTACATCCAACGACAGGCATTTTATAG
>JBMOKS010000157.1:0-3171 GCA_049324355.1 Bacteroidota bacterium | reverse complement strand
ATCCTCGTAGCGGTAGTCGCTATCGCTACAATTTTCTACTCCTTCCAGGGCGGCGATGACAGCGCTTACGCAGAGGAAATCCAAAAGGAGCGGGAAGAAAAAGATCATTTTATGCGGACGTCGAACGAATCGCCCTTTGCGCAGGCGTCACAGAGTTTCAAAGGATTGGCATATTATCCGCCGGACCCGAAATTTAAGATCCAGGCCGACCTCAACCTCATTGAAAATAAAAATGTGGTGGTATTGACAACCAACGACGGCAAACAGGAACATTACCTGGAATATGCTTATGCTGAGTTCGATCTCGATAACCTTCACCACAAGTTGCTGATCCTTGAGATGATGGAGATGGGTCCTTTTCGTGGAAAATTGTTCCTCGCATTTGGCGACGAAACCAGCGCTCTGGAAACGTATGGGGCCGGACGTTACCTCGACCTCAGCAAAGTGCCAGGAAGCACCACCATTACGCTCGATTTTAACAAAGCCTATAATCCATATTGCGCTTACAACGACACTTATTCGTGCCCTTTGCCGCCCACGGAAAATTTACTGAGGGTAGCCATTAAGGCCGGCGAGATGAGTTATCACTGATTCGATCGGCAAAATCCTTTAAAACCCTATTTTTTTAGCCCAGTATTGTGCTAAACACCTTATTTTTGAGGGTTTATTTTTTCATTTATCATTCATGGTATGACCATTTCTTATCATTGGCTAAAAGAATATATCGACGTCCCTGAATCTGCTGAAGAGATCGGCAAGGTATTGACCTCATCCGGTTTGGAAGTGGAGAGCTTAACAGCATTCGAAACCGTTAAGGGCGGCTTGGCTGGAATTGTGATCGGGGAGGTACTCACATGCTCGAAACACCCAAATGCCGACAAGTTATCACTCACCACTGTGGATGTGGGAGCTGACAGGCCATACAGCATCGTATGCGGGGCACCTAATGTAGCCGTGGGGCAAAAAGTGGCGGTAGCACTCCCCGGCGCAACACTTTATCCCTCGAAAGGAGATCCGTTTGTGATCAAACCTGCTAAGATCCGCGGCGAACATTCAGAAGGAATGATCTGCGCCGAAGACGAAATAGGTTTGGGCGAAAGCCATGCCGGCATCATGGTGCTGCAAACTACCCTATCGAACGGAACGCCTGCTGCAAAATTTTTCAACGTACAGTCTGACTACATACTCGAGATCGGGCTCACTCCGAACAGAGCCGACGCCGCATCGCACATCGGTGTGGCCCGTGATATTAAAGCGGTAAAAAACCGGATGATCCGTTGGCCATCGGTTGAACATTTCAAACCGGACCATCAAAAACTAACCATTCCAGTGGAAATTGATAATACCGAGGCCTGTCCGCGTTACTCTGCCGTAACCATTAGCAATGTGAAAGTGGCCGAGTCTCCAGCCTGGTTGAAGAATAGGTTGTTGAGTATTGGCCTCACTCCGATCAATAACATTGTTGACATTACCAATTTTATTTGTCACGAACTCGGGCAACCGCTTCATGCATTTGACGCGAGTCACATTGCAGGTAACAAGGTGATCGTGAAGACCATGCCTGCAGGAACCAAGTTCACCACGCTCGACAACAAAGAGAGGACCTTACAAGCGAGCGACCTCATGATCTGTAATACACTAGAGGGCATGTGCATCGCAGGGGTGTTTGGGGGTGTTAAGTCGGGCATTACTGAAAGCACCCAAAATATTTTCTTAGAGAGCGCACATTTTTCGGCTAACGCCGTGCGCAAAACTTCCATGCATCATCAGCTGAAAACCGATGCGTCGTTCCGTTTCGAAAGGGGCACCGATCCCAACATCACAGTTTATGCCCTAAAGCGGGCCGCAATGATGATGAAGGAAATTGCGGGTGGCGAAATTTCTTCTGACATCATAGACGTCTATCCAAAAAAAATAGAGAACAGAAACATCGACGTAAAGGATAAAAACGTAAACCGTCTCATCGGCAAGACGATACCCAGAGCGGAGATCTTTGGCATACTCGAAAGACTCGACATCCAACTGGTGGAAAAGAAAGATGATTCTTTCAGGGTTTCAATTCCCCCTTATCGCGTAGACGTGTTGCAGGAAGCCGACGTCATCGAAGAAATTCTGCGCATATATGGTTTTAACAATATAGAGCTTTCAAACATCGCCAGTGCAGACTATCTCGCAGAATTTCCTGTAAAAGATACCAATAAGTACAGGCGAACCATCGGCGAATTGCTGACCGGCAATGGGTTTTATGAAATATGGACCAACTCGTTGACCAATGCCAGCTATCAGCAGAAGCATCATCTGACGTTCACCGGTGAGACCGTAGGGATTCTGAACAAGTTGAGTGAAGAACAAGGCATTCTTCGGCAGACCATGGTGTTTACAGGGCTTGAAGTTTGCGCCTACAACATCAACCGCAAGCAAAAGGATTTAAAGTTATATGAATTTGGTAAGATCTATTATCGTCACAATGGAAAATACAAGGAAGAAGAGCGATTGGCGTTGTATATGACGGGTAATATGGAGACCGAAAACTGGCAACACCGAACGCAGGGTGTCAGCTATCACGATCTTGCTCAGCAGGTAAGTCATGTGTTGGCAAAATCCGGATTCGACAATGTCAAAACAGAGGCCGTCACTGATCAATTGTTCGATTATGGAGCCCGGTTGATCATCCATCAGCAGGAAATTGGTAAGCTCGGTAAAATAAAGTCCTCATTGTTAAAGGATTTTGGTATAAAACAAGAATTATTTTATGCGGAGCTCGATTCGTCCTTGCTTTTCAAGTCAGCAAATCCTAAGTTAGTAATTCAGGAGGTTGCCAAATTTCCCGAAGTTAAGCGTGATCTGTCGCTCGTGCTGGATACTCCGGTAAAATTTGACGAGATACGCTCGCTGGTCATGAATACCGAGAAGCGGTTAATCAAAAATATTGTGGCGTTTGATGTTTATGAAGGTGACAATCTTCCCAAAGGCAAAAAAGCTTATGCGCTGAGCTTCACCTTGCTCGACGAAACTAAAACGCTCACTGACGACGAGATTGATAAGACGATGGCACGCCTGATCAAGTCCTTTGAAGAGAAATTGGGTGCGGTGATCCGAAAATAAGGAGAATGGAGTGTTGAAATGAAAATAAATATGGCCGGCAAATCAGGTCTCCTGGTCGCTGCCAGG
>JBMOKS010000156.1:1954-3180 GCA_049324355.1 Bacteroidota bacterium | reverse complement strand
GTGCGAATGTACTCCAGTCCGTCGGCAAGTGTATACGCCAGCTCAATGTGTGCCGGCGCGCCGGCTTCATGCATGTGATATCCGCTGATGCTGATGGAATTGAACTTGGGCATATGACGTGACGTGTACGCAAAAATATCGGCCACTATCCGCATAGAATGCGCAGGCGGATAAATGTATGTATTGCGCACCATGAATTCTTTGAGAATATCATTTTGTATGGTTCCACTCAGTTGTTGTGGTTTTACGCCTTGCTCTTCGGCAGCAACAATATAAAACGCCATGATCGGAATAACGGCGCCGTTCATGGTCATTGACACTGACATCTTACCGAGTGGTATCTGATCGAACAGTATTTTCATATCGAGCACTGAGTCGATAGCCACACCGGCTTTTCCCACATCGCCGGAAACACGCGGGTGATCGGAATCATAGCCACGGTGGGTTGCGAGATCGAATGCAACCGAAAGTCCGCGTTGCCCGGCGGCCAGGTTCCGGCGATAAAACGCATTTGAATCCTTCGCAGTAGAGAATCCGGCATACTGCCGGATCGTCCACGGCTTGGTGGTATACATCGTGGCATAAGGCCCGCGCAAATAGGGCGGTATGCCCGAAGTGTAGTCCAGGTGTTTTAATTTTTTCACATCGCCGGCAGTGTACGATGGCTTCACTTCAATTTTCTCCGGACTGAGCCATGTTTTTCCGTCATCCTCCATGGGCTCAGGAAGAAAGCTGTTAAAATTTATTTTTTTAAAGTCCGGATTCATTCCTGAAGATTTAATTGAAATTTTTTCCAGGCTTGCTCAGCCAGTTGATGCACCATGTTTTCGAGCGCGTACGAACCAGCCATCGGATCGGCCACTTTATTTAAATGAGATTCTTCGCGCAGCAAGTTAGAAACATTTCTCGCGACGCGGCTCATGATGGCATTGTTCTCATCTTCGGCCAGCACTGTTAACGCATCACATCCTCCCATAATGGCAGACATTGCCGAAGTAGTGCTTTTCAACATATTTCCGTGGGGCTGATAATTACCCGGCGTCCAAGTTTCACCGCGGGCATGGATATGAAGCTGTCCGGCTTTAAAGTCCTTTACACCATAAGCGTGCGCTACCTGAAACCATAATAAACGCATGGCCTTGAACTTGGCTTGTTCCAAAAAGAAATTTGTGCCCACTGGCAATGAAAAGGCAATGTTGCCTATCGTCGTTTTGTCATAGGTGTAA
>JBMOKS010000156.1:0-1944 GCA_049324355.1 Bacteroidota bacterium | reverse complement strand
ACGAATCAATTTTACACCAGTCAGCAACGCTTGCGAAATCTCCTGCACTGGTGTGGATGAAGTAATGTGAATGCCAAGCTTTTTAATTCTTTCGAAGCCTGGCGGGATGGACAAAGTGTTTCCCGGGGATTCTTCCCAGAAAATGGCGCCGCTGATGTGAGGTGGTAATGATTTTTTGTCTATATAATCAAATAAATTTGTCAACAATAAATTTCCATTTGCTGTTTGAAACGATATGGTGCAGTAGGGCCACTCGATCTTGTCGAGGAGCTTACTGAGGTTTGTGTTTTTGTGTTGACTCAGGTTAAACAATATGCCATCGGCGCCTTGAGAAAGGTGTTGCAGGGCGCTCAGATTGGATTTTGTTTCATCACTTACGAGAAGGTGCGGAAGGTTGTGCCAGGTTCGCGGGCCCAAATAAGAATCCTGGTCCGGATGAAAATGAAATCTATGGAGATAGTCAAGTTCTCTGACATCATTTTGGTCATAATAAGGAAAAAAACTGAGACTATCGCCATCATGCCAAAGCAATTCCTTGAACGGATCTTTTCCATCAAGTTCAGCGGTTGCCGTCTGTATCCATTTTTCTTTGCCTGGGCTGGGGAAAGATTCCTGTAATATCTGTTGGACGGATTTTTCAGACGTCATAAGATTATTTGCTCAGTTAAATTCATACTTATTTCTATACTATTAACTTACTAGACATCAGTTTTTTGCTGGCGCCAAAATTACTATGCCAAAAAGAAAGGTGAAGGGCGGCATCTTGCATTTCAACTCAATTTTAGTCAAGTTTTGCTCATCCATTTGCGTTTCATTGCAATTTTTTGAGTAGTAAATATTTTTCTATAAAGTCAAGGGGTTTATTGCTTGTTTTGATCAGGTCTTTTTTTACATCTTTGTCTCCCTTTCCCTGTTGGGATCGAAAACCCCTTAACGAATTCAGAGCTAATGGAAGTAAGCTGCGGCACAGTATGGAACGATTGTCTTGAAGTGATTCGTGAAAACGTTGAAGAGGAGAATTTCAATACATGGTTCAAACCTATCACTCCATTACGGGTTGATGGTGATGTGCTTACTATTCAGGTTCCTTCCCAATTTTTCTACGAGTGGCTCGAAGATAATTACGTTCAGGTACTTAAACGCGCTATACATACCGTTTTAGGCGCTACCGGAAGGCTCGAATATTCGGTGGTGGTCGATAGCGGCAATCAACAAGCCCCACCGGTAGCGGTGAACTACCCTGCCAATGGCGCTGGTAACCGAAGAATGGCTGTGAGCAACAACGGCTTCGGCGCTGATGACTACTCTCCTTTCACTTTTAAGGCGCTCAATCCTCAAACTGTAAATTCGCGTCTTAACCCCAGCTATACATTTGACAATTTTGTGGAAGGCGACTGTAATCGCTTGGCCCGTTCTGCCGGATTGGCTGTGGCAAAGAAGCCAGGCGTAACGTCTTTCAATCCATTGATGCTGTATGGCGGCGTGGGTGTCGGAAAAACTCACCTGGTTCAAGCCATCGGCAACGAGATCAAAAACAACATGCCCAGCAAAGTGGTGTTGTATGTTGATCAGAACGACTTTACCAATCAATTCCTCAACGCCCTTCAAAACCATAAGCTGCAGGATTTTCAAAATTTCTACCTGCAGGTTGACTTACTGATATTAGACGATGTACAATTCCTTGCCGGTCGCGAAAAGACGCAGGAAATGTTCTTCCATATTTTCAACCAACTCCATCAATCGGGCAAGCAGATCATCATGACCAGCGACTGCCCACCAAGAGATCTGAAAGGTTTCCAGGAAAGATTATTGTCGCGTTTCAAGTGGGGCTTAACGGCAGACTTGCAGGAACCTGACTTTGAAACCAAACTGGCCATCATCAATCGCAAAATGCAAGCTGATGGCATTATTATTCCTACCGAAGTTTCAGAATATCTCGCGTAT
>JBMOKS010000155.1:0-3187 GCA_049324355.1 Bacteroidota bacterium | reverse complement strand
ACACCATCACCGAGATACCCCGGGATTGGAAACGTTGGAAAAAGTTGCTGCCAAAATTCTCCAGAGACAAGAACATCCATAAACGGCGCGCATCACTGGTGCTACTATGTTCGCCGCTCCGGCACGTACAAGATGAGTCTTTGGCGCTGATGGCACTGGAGAACGTTGAACGTTTAAAATCCGAAAAAGAAGTGCTGATCACCAAGGCCATATCGTGGGTGCTGCGCAGCATGATCAAACATCACGCTGCTTTAGTCGCCGATTACCTGAGGAAACAAGGAGCTACGTTGCCTAAAATAGCATTGCGGGAAACACTGGTAACGCTGAAGACCGGAAAGAAAACCAGGTAGTGGCGGGATAATTTTCCGGCACTGCCGGCAACAACTGTTAAACGAGCAATTTTTTATCTAACTTATATGGCATCGGTCTGGTTGCCTATGGCTTCATTTTTTACCTATTTCAGTGTACCCTACGATCCTCAATCGGAAAGAACACGGAGGATCATCTTCCAGTACTATCAACTGATCATTGCCGTACTCTTTTTTATCGGCGGTGTTATAGATCTGCTTGTAGACTTTAAAAACGCACCACTTTGGGTGTTCATCACCTTAGCTACTGCCGCATTGTCCTTAATGTATTTGTCGCGTCTTGGCACCTCTATTCGTACGCTGATGACGATCAATATGCTTTTTATTCTGTTCATTAATGAAATTCAGATCCTGAACAGTCCCACTTCGTTCCATGTGATCGTGTATTGGATCGGGTTTGTCCCCTTGCTGGTTGCCGCGCTCACAACCTTCCGGGAAACCTTGTTCTGGACAATCGTACTTATGGCCTTCATTTTTGTTAATGGAAAATATGTTCAATCTCTTCATCCGGTTTATCACATCACCGTTGACCCGGACCGATTTATGACAGCCGGTTTTTTGTACACACTGATGACCAGCACCATCGCTGCGTTCTTCAGCTACACGCAGGGCATTAATCGGAAAAAATTACTTGCTCAGAACACGGAATTGAAAGTGTTGACGAAAGAGATCGAGAACCAGAATCGGGTGTTGAAAAATCAAAATGAAGAAATATCCTCGATCAATAACCAGTTGGGGGAATCCAATCAGCATCTGGAAGACCGCGTGCGCGAACGGACCTGGGAATTAGAGGAGCAAAACAAGAAGCTTGCTGAATATGCCTTCATCAATTCACATCTTCTGCGGGGACCTCTTGCCCGGATTTTAGGGCTCGTGCACATGCTTTCGTCTACTCCATTGTCGAAGCATGAAACAGAAATTGTAGAACATCTGAAAACAGCCAGTCACGATCTCGACGAGGTGGTCATTAAGATCAATAAAGCTTTAGACGGCGGCAACAAGATCACCCGCGAGTCTATCCGGAAATTAAAAGAAAAAAAAGGCCCTTAAGCTCATGTCTCTTAACAGGAGGGTCGCTCAACACTTTTCAGTTCTCTAAATCTCCTGTTCTGTCTTCACCCACTAAACGTCATTTTGTTTTGAAACGCTGTCGACCATCCACGCTGGCGGGGCTGATTTAAAAACAGTTATGTGATCGACATACCAGACACGTATCGGCGCAACTAAACGAGCAAATCAAAGCCAACATAATTTTGGTCTCCAAGAAATGTATTGTATATGATCATGCTTCAACTCTTAATATTTACGAATGAAGGACACCAACCACAACACTTGCTCAGTTTACGGTTGTAGATCAGAACCAGTTGTGAGCTTAGGCTTCATTAGATGTTATCAGCTCTGTAGAAGCATTTCATATCTTTAGAAAAATCTCACATATCGTAAAAAAGTGTTGTATATGGCTTTCTTTTTTTGCTAGTTTATACAAACTAACAAACATGATCGTCGGGTAACAAAAACAACAAGTTAATGCGCTGAGTTTTTAATACTAAATTTGCAATCTTACGAATCTATTCTCTCTCGTTGTTTATCTCCCTCGTTACTTATTGGAAGGAAAGAACTGAACCAAGTCGCATGTAAAGTTATTGCGTCGGTTAGTCTTACAACCTTATTCAATTTGGTTTGCCCTAATAATAGGCAGACATAAAGTAGAACATCAACAACTATATTTTTTCAAAATGTTTAACCAAAAAAAGTTTTAAAATCTATGAGCAAAATTTTTAAACTTATTAACCGTACAGCAATCCGAATTTTGGGTTGTATCACCATTACATTGTTATTATCTACGGCAACTTTCGCACAAATTGTAAGCCTTAAAACTTACTTTGGGCAAGACGATGGTCTTCATGTGGAAAACAACAATCCGCATATTTTTCTCGAAGAAAAAAATTCCACGTCCAACGGATCAGAAGCCTATACCATAGGTGTTGAAGAAGGCGGTTTCTTTATCGGCTTTGACGATCCAACATTAATCGAACGCGGTGAAGGTGCTACGGGTACAATGAGGCGTCATAAGTTGCGCAAGGCATTATACATGTACCACAATCTCAATAAGGACACACACTATTTTGTATTGGACCCGAAAGGTGATGGTAGTAAACTACCTATCAACGAAGACCTTTTAGGAAGATACACTTTGTACGTCGTTAAGGGTGTGCTTGCTGAAGATTATGCAATGACACCTGTCAAAAACTGGGCTGATTATGTTTTCAAAGACGATTACAAGCTTCGCAACCTGGATGAAGTAGCCGACTATATCAAAAAGAATAAGCATTTGCCTAATATACCTTCTCAAGCCACACTAGCTGAGAATGGCTATTCCGTGCATGAGATGAACATTAAAATGATGGAAAAAATTGAGGAGCTAACCCTTTACCTGATCGAAAAAGAAAATCAGGTCAAAGCACTGGTGACCGAGCAGAAAAGTCTCCGCACTGAATTAGATTCCCTTAAAAAACTTATTAAAAGGAAATAAAATAAGGCAGATGACGCTTGTGCTGACCTGGAAGAGCAGAATAAAAAATGAAGAGTCTGCGAGCATACCTTCCATACAGTGAAGCCGCAGAGAATCCCCGCTTGCCTAGGCGACGGCGGGCGGGAACTCTTGGTTTTTTTTATCGAAGGAAAAAATTTCAATCGAATTGGATACGCAGTATAGCTTAGCTCAACATTGCGACGTATTTTCTTTAGTGTTTGGTCGATTTGATGGATGGGTGAGGGATCCGTCGAAATAGTGGTGTCTTAAACTAGAAACAACTGGG
>JBMOKS010000154.1:0-3197 GCA_049324355.1 Bacteroidota bacterium | reverse complement strand
GATGTCACAATACCTTCGGAGAAGTTCCTCCTGGCTTCGCTGAGAATAGCCTTTGTCTGCTTGCTCATCTGTACTTACCCTAATGTATAAGTCCGCTGTTTTCATACAAAGAAGATTTAGGTTACCAAATTCTGACTACCTTTTATTGTTTCCCGTTTTTAAATATTGGCTCACAACAATGCTGGCCATCTTCCGAAGAAATTCGAGAATTGAAGCGGCCTGTTCTACAGTCACACTCACACCTTTGGCTTTGAGGATTTCCACTACTTTCTCCGGCTTTAATTTCTCCATTTGGCACCTCCATAACTCCCACGCATGAGATCACAGCACAGGGTACCACTGTAACGCTAATATAAAAAAATATGTTTTGATAACATAGTATTTAGCAAAACTTTTAATAATTTAGCAAGATAATTTTCTATACTGATCATCCTACGCTGCCGAATGAACTAATTTATACTCATGTGATTGACAAAACACTGAACTGAACAAAAATGACTCGAACATACAAGGTTACATACAAGACCTACCTTAACGAGCGTCTCAAAACTGTTTCTTTTCATGGTAAAGTCACTCATCCGCTCTACGTTCAAGTGACGTTTGATCGCAAATCAATATTCTTCAAGAGTTACTATTTTGAATTGTTTTCCAAACCTAAGTATCTGCTCCTTGCTGCTGGAAAGAAGAATAGCCCTGCTATTGAGAACGCAATTGCGCTGGAGAATGAATTGATTGATTTTGTAATTGACAAATCGATAGATGGTTTTTCCTTAGAACGCTTCAAGAAATTGTATTGGTTCTACTGCCGTGATCTATGCGATATATCAGAGGACGGGTTCCGCGATTATTTGCTCACCTTCTTTAATGATGAAGGAATGCCCGCACTAGCCAACGCGATCACAAATGGAAGCAAAGGGAAAATACTATTTGATATCGTTCAGGATTTAAAGCTTGCACTGAAGCCGGATCTCTATAGCAAACTAATTGATAACTCATTTCATTATGCGCCTCCTTATATCCCTCTGTATGGGTTTATGTTCGAGCAAAAGAAGTGGCCCCTGCTTAGGCTAACGGTAAAGGAATGGACAGATCTAAAAACCAAAATGACCTTTGAGCAATACATTGAACAGAAATACCCTAATCAAGATCCAAAGTCATTAGTCGAGCAAATCGAGATGTGGTTAAAGTCTTTCAAGGGTTGATCCGACAGCAGTCAATTTAAGTTCCTTCATTTTTTTAGGCAAAGTTCGGCCTTGTTCCGGAACTCCGCCAAGAGACTTCGGCATAAACGGGCACCTGCCTACGGCCTACCTTCCCATTTATTCCGATTCCTCTTGGCTTCTTCAATTAGTCCACCCGCGATAGCCGTTCCGGAAAAGCCCGGTTTGGTTGAGCACAAAAAATGATGTTCAACCAAAACAGTACAGCTATGTTAGACTACATCTATCTTTCACAAACTACACCATGTGATGAACCTTGCGCACAGGTTGGAACGAACGACTATCTGCACAACGCTCGCATTGAAATCCGTGTGTATATTGATCAATTGAAACGCGCATTTGGAAATAATCCGGAAGGATCTTTTTTCAAAGTTGTTCGTTGTCCTCATGACTTCGGCACATACCTCGATATTCGGTTTTACTATGAGGATGAAGATCAACTCCACATAAAGTATATGATGGCGATTGAATCTGGTTGCCACAAATGGGACGATTATTCCAAAAAGGAATTAGTAGGGCGAAACTATACTGTCAAGGTTATAGACGAAGAGATTGGTTTTTCCTACTAATACAAACTGAAGGGGGTCTGGCCCCTTTTTTATTCGGGTACTAGCCAAGAAAGTTTCATTTTTGCTGTGGTAACCCTTAAATTAAGGGAGGCTATTTAGATAATTTTTAATAGCACAGTCTTTTTTAATGGATTAACGAGGTGGTTAAGTACCAACGGTTGCCCTGCGGTGATTGCTATTAGCCAAAAATCATCTATGAGAAATCATTTGCAAGATGCCTGGTCATGTTAATAATCATGAGATTCGGAAATTATTGCTTTCCTACCCCAGGAGAGCTGTTAAGATTTTGTGCGATCAGTATTACAACAGCCTTGTGCGAATTGCATTTAATCTAACTCATGATAAAGAGGCATCTAAAGATATTGTGCAGGAAACTTTTGCTTATGTCTGGCAAAATGCCAAAGAACTTGGCAACTATCATGAACGATCCATTCAGCATTATCTGGTAAGGATTGTGAGAAACAAATCCATAACCTACTACAATGAAAATGTACAACTCAGCAAAAAGAAAATACGATTTGTAAACGGCCATACCTATGACCTGGCGCAAGACTCAATAGAATCAAGGATCATCCAGATTGAGGTAACGCAGGAAATCCTCGGCATAATAGCACGGTTCCCCAAGAGAGAACGCGAATGCCTGATGATGAAAATTGAGGACGAATTGGATAATGAAGAAATCTCGGCTCGGCTTGGTGTGGGCATAAAGGCCGTAGAAAGGAGCCTGACGAGCGCAAAAAAACGGCTCCGCAGGCGCCTGCAGGCCAAACCCTAAAAATATTGTAGCCGGAGCATAGGAAATCGGGTCTGATCTCAGAGTAAATAATATAGAGAGCCATCACTATGGACAGAGTAGCACTTATTTACAGATTCCTGTCTGGAGAAGCCAGCCAAAGCGAAAAACAGGAATTGGATGAATGGATCGCTAAAAGCGAAGCCAACCGGGAAGAGTTCGAGGATATCAAATTGCTTTGGGAAAATTCTCCATTACCTTCGGACACAGAGCAAGATGAAAATGGTTTTGAGAAAATCCGGCAACGCATTCAACAGCGATCCCGAAGGAAAAAGCGAATTCTCTCCATCTTCTACGTTTGCATCGTTGTCGCTCTTATAGTTCTTTTCTTTCTACTGCTCAGGCAAACCTGGTTTAGAAATCCGGTTGGAGCGCAATTTAATGACACAGGAATGAACGAAGTAATCAAAATGCTTGAGAAAAAATATCATATCCAAATTGAAGTAAATAACCCTCAATTGTTAAGGTGTAATTTTACTGCGACTCTTTACAAGATTCAGGACAAGCAAACAGCGTTGCGTTCAATTGAACACTCGCTTGATGTGGCATTTATCGCCCAGAAAAAAAATAAGTACAGGGCTGTTGGAAACGGGTGTTCAAGTTTATAAAGTACTA
>JBMOKS010000153.1:0-3199 GCA_049324355.1 Bacteroidota bacterium | reverse complement strand
TGTGTACCGAGTCAACAGGAATTTTTGGGTGGTCCACAAATCTGGCTTCTCTGAAATGTTTCTGGAACGGGATTTTGATGGCGATTTCATTGAGTATGTGATCGCGCAGGGGCGACTGCCTAGGTATTTCCATTTGTATTCTCCTACCGACCGTGTTCGTGACTGGTTTTCTGAAAGGAGTGAAAAATTTAATTCAAAGGTGCGAATAAGGGTCCAATTGTTGTTGAATGAAAATACCAAGCTCACTCAAATCCCGAACTTGCAGTTTAGTGCCCACGAGGTGACAAAAGATAACTTTGAAAGCCTTGCGATTTTTGATTTGGATTTGGCTCACAAATTTTGGAGCTCGAGTGACGAATTTGTTGCGTGCGCTCACGCAGTCTACTTGAGCGATGCAAATTCTAAACCAGCGTCACTTTGTTACGCCGCCGCTATTGCAGATGGAAGAGCGGAAATTGATGTGATTACCAGAGAAGTTTTTCGGGGTAAAGGACTGGCGAAAGCTTGTGTATCATTATTCGCCAAGCGATGTCTTACCGCTGGCATTACCCCGAATTGGGACTGTTTTATAGATAATCACCCCTCTTTGAACGTTGCGTTGGCACTTGGTTTTGCGATGAAGAAAAAATATGAACTAGTATCAATTTATCAGAAATGAATAAAGCGGATTTGAACGTGTACCGGTGTCCAAAGTCAGGGTCGACATTGGAGTTAATCGATGCCGAGATCGTTGGTGAACGAATCAAGAGTGGCACTCTTCGATCTACTCAAAATCAGGAGTATCTCATACGCGACTTTCTTCCCGACTTCACGTGGCCCAAGGAGTTGGCTGATGTTGACGAAGAAACGAGGGCACACTATGACCGTCTGGCGAGCGAGTACGACAAGTTTGCCAACTTACCTTTTGAAACTTTTGGCCAAACCAATTCGGAAGTGAGAGAGAAAATCACCTCGAAATTGGCTCTTACTCCTGATTCAAAGGTACTCGAAGTTGGTGGGGGGGACGGCCGTGGGGCCGAATTCATCCTCAAGTATCTGACAGGCGGAGGAGAACTCTATTTTCAAGAGCTTTCTCCCAGTTTCTTGCGCAGCGCGCAATCACGTTTAAGGGAATACGCTCCGCGGGTTAGATACTCGATAGCAAACGCCAGCTACCTTGCATTCCCAGACCACTACTTTGATGCCGCGCATCATTTCGGCGGGATCAGTACCTTTGCTGAAAAGGAGCGATGCCTGAAAGAGCTTTGCAGAGTTGTAAAGCCCGGCGGCAAAATTGTGGTAGGAGATGAGGGTATTGGCCCATGGCTAAGGGATACAACGATGGCAAAAATCATGATTAATTCTAACCCCCTCATTGGAATCGACGTTCCCATCAGGTCAATTCCTGTTGAAGCTCGAGATGTTTGCGTTGAATGGATCATGCTTGGCGCGTTTTACATAATTGATTTTAAGTCGGGTACCGGTGAGCCGGTAGCAAATTATCATGTCAGGATCCCAAGTGATCGAGGTGGCTCACATTGGACTCGCTATTATGGAACCCTCGAGGGGGTGTCGGATGACGTAAAGAAAATGGCACAGTTGGCAAGAAAACGGGATGGGATCAGCATGGTCGAATGGCTTGAAAAGGTTATTCGTGACGCAACAAAAAACATTAGATAATGAAATTCAATTGGTCGGAACGGAAGCAGATTTTTAGCCCGCAGCATTTTCCCCGCTGGGGGCGAACGCACGCGCAAGTGCCCTTTTTTTTTGAAATCAATGGCAATAAGTATATATACTTTACATCAAGACCTCCTAAGCTCTCGGACAACTCCTACGTTAGTAATGTGCACTCTGCTCAAGTGGAGCTGACAGAAAATGCATTCAACGTTATCAGGCTAGAACAAAAACCGCTACTGCAACTTGGCGACTTAGGAGCATTTGATGAAACTGGTACTATGCCATGCAGCATAGTACAACATCCAAGCAATGGCCAGGTTTGGATGTACTATGTGGGGTGGAATCGGAAACACTCAGTTCCATACGACTGTGCGGTTGGTCTCGCGGTTTCCACCGATCACGGACAAACCTTTAAAAAGTATTCAAACGGACCAATAATGGGGCAAAATTTGATTGATCCATTTCTGGTAGGCTGCCCTCGGGTTTACATTTTTGGTGGGAAGTGGTACATGTTTTATTTAGCTGGCGTAAAGTGGGTAGATTTCAATGGCAAGAAAGAGTCCTACTACAAATTGAGACTTGCTATTTCAGAGGATGGACTAAACTGGACGCGAAACACCGATTTCATCATTCCAGAAGTATATGAGATGGAGAGTCAAACCTGTGCATCGGTCTTTTTCTGGAAAGGTAGTTACCACATGTTCTTCACGTTTCGTCATACCGTAGACTTTCGGAATCCTCAGCGAGGATATAGGATCGGATACGCGCGCTCCACTAACCTCCTTCAATGGGAACGGAATGACAGCGTTGGCAATTTTTCTGTTTCGGAAAGTGGATGGGATAGCGAAATGGTTTGCTATCCTAACGTGAACGTATTTGATGAGAAGCTTGTGATGTTCTACTGTGGGAACAATTTTGGCCTCGATGGATTTGGTTATACCGTAAACAAGACTTGATGGAAGACGTAAAGAAGGCGTACACACATTTTCATAAAACAAGGACAACTCAACATAACTATCCAACAGAGTGGGTTATTCGAACTTTGCTCGGTTCGTACCCAAATCTTAAGATTGATAAATCGGCTTATTCGGGTGGTCATGCACTCGATCTTGGATTTGGAGATGGTCGAAATATTCAGCTACTGACGAATTGCGGATTTTTTGTTTCTGGCGTTGAGATTACGCAGGAAATTTGTGATGACGTGTCGGCGATGTTAGGAGCAAAGGGTGTAAATGTAACCCTCAAGGTTGGTACAAATCATAACATACCCTTTGAAGATTCTTCGTTTGACTTTGTGTTAGCATCGTCCTCTTGCTACTATGTCGATCAGGGGTATTCATTTCTGGACAATATCAAGGAGATTAGCCGAGTGCTGAAACCTGGCGGCTATTTGGTTGCCAACTTTCCTCTTTTTGCACGTTTGAACGGCATTGAGGAAAGCTTCATTTTGAAGAACTGCGAGTTTTTGCCAGATGGCCATATAATTGTTCAAAACGACATTTATGGAATCCGAAACGGTTATCGTTTTAGAGCCTTCTCC
>JBMOKS010000152.1:0-3204 GCA_049324355.1 Bacteroidota bacterium | reverse complement strand
ATTAACAGTAACCGGTATAAAGTCAAAGGCATATGAATGTAAGAAGACACTATGTCCTGAATAAACGGACAGGATATAACCGAAAGCCATAAACAGGTTGAAACAATACGAATTAAAATCCGGACTCCTTGATCGCTCCCGAAAACTTGTGTTGACGGAAGAGTTCGTGGAGTTTGAAAACAAAGATCTAAAGGGCCAGGAATTTACTCGCTTCAACAAAGCTGACATCATTGACTTTAAACATGGAATGGATTGGATTGTCTGGTACAAGTTTACGATGGGCCGCCAATTTTCAATTACTTTCAAGGATAACAGAAGCAAGGAGCTGAAGATCGTTTTCAAAAGTTACTTCGGCCTTAACAGTCATTACCATCAGATGTATTCAGACATTGTTGACGACATCTGGAGGTACTACCATCAGGATATCGTTGACAAATACCTTGATAGGTTTTATAACAATGAAGAATTGAGCCTGCAAGGACTAAAACTGAATCAAACCGGAATTCAATTGATCAGGCAATCTTCGGTCCTGCCATGGGAAAGCGTGGTTATGAGAGAGTACCAGCGGTATTTTGCCGTGTGCGACAAGGAAAATCCTGAGATTCACTCTAGAGTCAGTTACAATGAGTATGAAACTGAAGTGCTGTGGAGCATGATAAAAACAATTTTGAAGGAAAAGACAATTGCTTAATATAGATCTTGTTGTCCCATGGCTTTGGGGTAAAGTAAATTCAGTAAACAGAAACCATCTACCGTCTAAATTCACATGAACAAAAGAATATCAGCAATTCAAAATGACGTGCAAGACCGGACGTCTGTTGCTTGGAGAAAACTATGTGACTATGTAGACAAGGTGGAAGAGGAGAAGAGGGAGGAATTTTCGCCATTGGAGGAACTTGGATCAGAGTTGTTTTCACAGATTTATACTTTGCCAGAGTCAATTTCAAAGCTAAAGCATGTCAAAAAAGTTTGGTTGTATGGAAGCTGCTTAAAGCGGATACCTCCGGAAATCGGGGAAATGGAATCACTCGAATATTTTGATCCTTACAATTCTTATGATCTGCATTGGTTCCCTTACGAAATAACTCATTGTAAAAATCTCAAGCAAAGTCGCGTAAGCACGCGGGCGCTTTATGGTAATTACAAGAACCGGATGGGTTTTCCAAGTTTGAAAAATAATCCGGTGAGGTATTTGGGTGATATAGTTTATTGTAGCGTTTGCAAGAAGCAAATGACATACGACGCAACAAATCAACTATGGGTTACTGCCCGAGTCGCCACGGATATCTTGCCGTTGTTAGCAAATCTATGTTCTCAGGAATGCGAGAGTAAATTATTAAAACCGCCTGAACATTATGTTCAATTTCCGCATAAAGGTGGTTCGGAGCTTGAGCAACCAACCATTAACGAACGGGAATATGTGAATAACATTGGTACAAAACTATCGTTAGAAGACATTGAAAATTACAGCAAAGAGAAGAAGAGCGAGGTAAAATTATTAAAGCTGATAAGAAAAATTTGGGATAGATAAATGCATGATGACTTTAGAAGACAATATCTGGAAGGAACTCGAAGGGGGCTACAGGGGAACTGAATACGATGCTTCCGTCCCCTTGAAAAAACTTGAAGAAGCAGCTACCAGAGAACAGATTGACAAAATATTTGAAGAGTTGTGGGATGAATTGCATCATCAGGGTGATGTGGGATTAGCTTCCTACCTGGCTTTGCCACACCTTGTTCGAATCGCCAGGGCTAAAGGATTATTCGACTGGAATGTGTTAGGCATTTGTGCAGTGATTGAACAACAAAGGCATTTGGGAAACAACCCATCGTTACCCAATGAATTTCAGGAATACTATAATGATGGTCTAGCCAAGCTACGAGATTTTGTCATTGCTAACATGAATAAGGAAGTTGACGATGATACTTTTAGAATGGCCTGTTCTGCGCTAGCCACGGCTTCGGGACGTATTAAATTAGGCAAAGCAATTATGGAACTGGACGAAGATGTCCTGGATGAATTTCTTGAACAAATTTGATTTAAAACACGACTGATAAAATTTAAACGTTTGTTTAACGTTCGTTATTCAATGCGAACCATCTATTTATTCATAATTTTCTGTTTCTTCATTTCGTGCAATTCATTTCATCCAAAATGAATCGTCACTATTGTTCCCTGTTAAGGAATACGGTCGTTGGGGGTACATCAATGGTGATGGAATCGAGGTCATTGAATGCAAATTCGACTATGCCGCTAGGTTTTACGAAGGGCTAGCTGCAGTTAAAGTAGACAGCCTTTGGGGATTCATCGATCAGACGGGTAAAATGATCATACTTCCAAAGTTCATCATTCCAGACGAACGGTTTATAGATCACCACCGCTTTTCTGATGGCCTCTATAGATCTTACAAAATTGCCCCAGGGGGTTATCAAATATTTCCAGCTGTATTTTTCAAAGGCCCCTATAAGACTAAATTCCGCTTTAAGCTAAATCTTGGCGACAAGGAAGTATACTCAAATACATATACAGGGTTTATGAATGTCAGCCAGTTTATATCACCGGAAGACGTTGATAAGACAGAAATTTCAGTTCTTGCAAATTAACTTGGTTGGTTTCTCTCGAGCGATAAATTAATTATCTTCACCCTGCCGTTCATTGATCCACTTCACCCGACCACCCGCGATCCTTTTTCCGGTTAAGCACAACCTGTGCCCCACCCGGTGACCTCGTATAGAATGTGGTTGGTAAGTTCTTGAAACACACGATTTAAGATACAGTGACTGTCGTCCAGTCATCCCGACTTCGCTCGCCATAGCGGTTTTCCGCGACGGCGAGCTTCGCTTTTTGACGAGTTCGCCTCCGAAAAAATTGGTGGCGAGCTTCGTCGGGCGAGGCCCGACTGCAGCTACAACCGTTGTAAGTTATGTGGTATGTTTACATTCTCAAGTGCTCAGATGGCGGCATCTATACTGGATGTACTTCTGACATCAATGATCGTATTCATCGTCATCAATCCGGTTATGTGTCAGCAACAAAAAATCGATTGCCTGTGGAATCGATTACTTACGTTGCGTTCACGGACAAGTACAAAGCTTTCGAATTTGAAAAATACCTGAAGGGAGGCTCAGGAAGAGCTTTTATTCAGCGGCACTTTCTGAAGGAGTATCAAGTCGCTGAATAATTGGTTCGAAATTATCAGGTCA
>JBMOKS010000151.1:0-3213 GCA_049324355.1 Bacteroidota bacterium | reverse complement strand
AGCGTAAGTTTGGTGTCTTCAGTACCCTGGCCACGACCCGGCGTGGTTGCCAGCAATAGCTGGAGACTGGTAAACAAAAGCGCCAATAGTACTACACTAATTCGCATGATCTGCTTCACTATGGGTTCTTTGATCAGTATCGCCATCGTGCCAACACAAGAGCGACACCTTCTTTCTGTATTCTGTACAGAAAAATTCATAATTTTGAATGTTTTAAGTGATGGAAATTGTTTAAAACAGGCCTGTTCACCAATTGCCGTTGGTGGCGGGCAACGGTCCCTTGCCCTTGGCAGGGGACTTTTTTAATTGGATCACGTTCGTCCGTATAGTTTTTGTATCGTTATCATATAGTTTGGTTTACGTCTTGTTCTGCTACGGCAAACATCCCTCTCCGGAGATCGTAATGACACTGGATTGACGATCGACTGAATATTGGGCCCGGTTAAATTCGCAGATCACATCGAGGATCTGGTGTAGGTCTTCACCTTTGATAAAAGTGGCGGTAAACTTGCAATCCCGAAGTTTTTCGTTCGCAAAGCCGATGGTCGCGCCAAATCGTTGTTCGAGTTGTTTCATCGCTTCTCCCATCGGCACATCGTCGAAGTAAATGTCTTTTTCAACCCATGTGATCACTTCATGACTGTTCACCTTGCCGGGCGTTGACGTTTCACTGTTCTTGTTAAAAGTGATCTGATCGTCAGGCGCAAGTATGCCCAATACCTTCGCGTTGTGGCTTACTTTAACTTTGCCGCGTGTTACGGTTACGGTGATGTCGCTTTGGTCGGGGTACGCTTTGATATTAAAGGCGGTACCCAACACCACAGTGCTGATCTTGCCCGTACGCACAATAAATGGCTTCGAAGCGTCATGAGCAATGTCGAAGAAGGCTTCGCCGGTTAAATAAACTTCGCGGGTGTTCTGATCGAACGATTCCGGATATTCAAGTTGGCTGTTATTGTTCAGTATCACCTTGCTGCCATCGGGCAACTTAAGGTATTGATGCTGGGAGGGCAGGGAGGTAGTTTGTGGTGCTGCATTGGAAAATGACCTGTTAAATTGATAGAGATACAGCGCCGTTCCTACAAGGATAATAAAAGATATCGAGGCAGCCACTTTTATCCACAACATGCCTCGCTTTTCGCCAATGGGTATCATATTTTCGGATTCCAACAAAATAGATTGCAGAATGGGTTCGGCTTTGTCTTGGGGCAATTTCTCGGAAGAAGGCATATTCCACATTTCGTCCAGCAGCCGCCTGGATTGGGGCGTGTTGCTACGGCTCAGCATCTCCATAAGTTCTTGCTCCTCTTCAGCGGTGCTGGCGCCACCGCGGTAGCGTTGAAATAAAAATTCCAGGCGGGCATGGTTCATATGTTTCCGGGTTATATCTGTAAAGACAGTTGGGAGCCCTGCTGAGGAGTAGTCGACTTAGAAAAAAGTTGATGCCGGATACTTAAAGCTGGGCGCTCGATACGACAAAATAGCGATCAAGAGCCTGGGGTTTGGTTTCTCGTTTTTGTGTGATGGCTGAACGAGCTGTAGGAAATTGTTCAATTTTCTTCCGAGTATTTCGAGGCGGTTTTGTTAGTTCTTTAAACCTGTACTCGTCTGTTAGTGATTGGGTCTCGTGGAGTGTTTCCAGGTGGTCGATTGTTTCATCGTTGGAGGCGAGTGCATCAATGATGAATTTAACAAAGTCTGCCTTGCAACATCTCCTTCCGTAGCCTTCAACGATCGTTGATCCAACGGATTTGCTTGATCTGCGGATTTGCTGTGCCTCCTCGTATGGCTCAAACGGAGGCAGTAACTCAAAATTTATTCACAGCAAAAACCAACAACGAGAGTGAAACCAATCCTCAAATATCAAAAAAATGCAGTATCCATCATCCAGACTGGTTTCCAGTACCCAGGTTCGCGAATTGGGCTTTGATCGTCTTGAGTGCCTGTTGCATGTGGGTTTTTACAGTCAGGCGTGAGATCTTCAATCGTTGCGCTACTTCATCATAGCGCAGACCTTCCTGGTGACACAGGCTGTATACGAGTCGCTGCTGGGGTGGCAGATGGTTTACGGTTTCTTGCAAAAGCCGCTCGTAATCGCGGCGGATAACGGTCTCTTCCGTATCGTGATGTTTTTTCTCAAGCTCCTGCGACAACACAATTTTTGCTTTTTCTTCCAGCGCCTGGCGTTTCAGCGCATTGAAAACAAGATTCCTGGTGATTACAAATAAATAAGCGTTGAAATTTTCTATTGTTGAAGCAGAGGTTCTGTTGATCCATATCTTCATGAATACTTCTTGCACCATCTCTTCGGCAATTGAGTGTGATTTTGTGAGCCGGAGTGCAAAAGCATAAACCTGGTCTGAATGTATATGGAATATCTCCCGGAAGGCAGGTGCACTGTTTCTTGAAAGTTGGTCCAAAAGGGTTTTGATGTCCTTAGTTTCCTTCATTCAAAGTAGGAGGTAGGTTTCTTTAAAATAAACTTACTGAAAAGGCACGGAATGGACAAACAGGAGTGCCAGGGTCAAGGTTCAACTTCTCGGCTCAAAGTTCTAATTTTCAAAGAGTTATTTAGCCATCCACGAAGGCAAATAACAACAAGGTGGCGCGAAAAGAACGAAGACGAGGAATACGAGATAGGCGTAATGACTGGTGACTTTTGCCTTGTGGCTTCCCGTGGATCATGAGATTTTCGCAGATGACAAATAGCTGGCGCCCTATTTCGAGCAAGCCGCGTGGACAGTCGTCGTCAGGCCTGCATCCATTCCACTCCCGCCAATTCCACCTGCGTTGTTTTTCCTTTCAGCAAAATATTGCCGAGGGCCTGGATCTTCATGTTGGGATGCAGCCCAAGCCTGTCGAGTAAAACTTTCGAGGCAATAAAGCTTTTGCCAAAATCATTGCACACACCTTGTATTCTCGCCGCTGTGTTTAAGGTGTCACCGTGGTAGGCGATGTCTCTCTTCACATCACCGATCTCTACCGTGGTCACGGCTCCCGTGTGGACACCCGCTTTGAAGTCCGGCAGGAGGCCGTAGGTAGTCAGGTAATAATCTTTCCGGTTGTGAAATTGCCTTTTACAGGCAAAGTAAAATTCAATGCAGAAATGATTTTTTATGCCTTCGCTTTCCGGCCACGTCACCACGATTTCATCGCCCACGTACTGATACACTTGGGCGCGGAACGGATAGAGCACCTCGTTGATATCAGAGA
>JBMOKS010000150.1:0-3227 GCA_049324355.1 Bacteroidota bacterium | reverse complement strand
ACCACATCATTGAATCAAATGCGTGTTCACTCCGGAAAAGAACTCACCACGGGCATGCAGGCCTTCGATGCAGTTGCTAAAACTACTACCGCTAAAAACATGTACCGCTTGTTCCCATACGATCCTCAACACGAGAGCAAGCTACGGAAACACGGGCTGCACTTGTGGTATGTTGTCGAACTTGATCCGGCAACGAATCCAAAACAGGCCGCCGCCATTTATAAAAAAGTAAAAGGTGTGGCTGTCGCTGAAGCTGATCATGAAAAAGTACTGAGTCCCTTTCAGGTATCAGAATACAAGGGAGGAATTTCTCCCATGAGCGCAACGCCGTTTAACGACCCATATCTGCCATCACAGTGGCACTACGAAAATACAGGGCAAACCGGCTATCCCAACGGGGCGGATGTGAATCTTTATGAAGCCTGGAAAATTACCGCCGGAAGTCGCGACGTTATTGTTTCCATTCACGACCAGGGCGTAGATGTTGCGCACAACGACCTTGCCGCCAACATGTGGGTGAACACCGCAGAAAAAAACGGAACGCCCGATGTCGATGACGACGGCAATGGTTATGTAGACGACATTCACGGCTGGAACTTTGACAACAACAACGGAAAAATCGACGCACAGTTCCATGGAACACATGTGGCCGGAACGGTAGGCGCGGTGAACAACAACGGCATCGGCGTATCGGGTGTTGCCGGCGGTACTGGCGCGAACGATGGTGTTCGTATCATGTCGCTACAAATACTTGGAGGCGGCAGTGCCGAAAACTCTTACATCTATGCTGCCAACAATGGCGCAGTGATCTCGCAAAATAGCTGGGGCTATATCAACCCCGGATCGTACGATCAATCCGTACTCGACGCTATCGATTACTTTATAGCAGAAGCCGGAAACTATGCAGGCAGCCCCATGAAGGGCGGCGTGGTGATCTTTGCATCAGGCAACAACAACATGGACGCACCATTTTATCCGGCGTATCATCCCGGTGTGATCGCAGTAAACTCTATCGGGCCCGATTACAAAAAAGCATCGTACTCAAACTATGGAGCTTGGACTGAAATTTCAGCACCCGGAGGTGAAGTATCGCTGGGAAGTCAAAACGGTGTGTTAAGCACCTTGCCCAACAATAAAGTTGGTTACTTACAGGGAACGTCAATGGCTTGTCCGCACGTTTCTGGTATTGCTGCGTTGGCTTTGGCGGCCAGAACCCATCAATTCACCGCTGCAGAACTCACCAACAAACTTCTCACCGGTGTTGTCGATATCGACTCATCCAATCCGGACTATATCGGAAAACTAGGCTCCGGACTCATCGATGCCAAATTCGCCATTCAGCACGATCAGCATAAAGCACCCGAAGTCATCAGCGATCTGCAGATCACAGCCATGACCCAAGAGTTTGCAACATTACGCTGGACAGTACCCGCCGATGAAGACGATAACAAACCCGTAAGCTTTACGCTTTACTACCACACTTCTCCCCTCACTCCGGAGAACCTGATCGATGCGGAAAAAATAAATCTAGCCAACAAACTTACGGCAGGAGAAACTGCGAATGCAGAGGTAAACGGACTGTTAGGACTAACAACTTACTATTTCGGCGTAGTCTCTCAGGACCGTTGGGGTAATCTGTCCATGCTATCTAACATTGCGCAAGGTACTACCAATGAGGGCCCTCAAATCGATGTTGATGAGGATAGTAAAAGCATAAACCTATCGATCGATGCGTCAGGCGCTACCGAAGCAGAACATTCCATTACTATTCTGAACCAGGCCGAGGGTTTGCTTCGCTGGTCGTCGTTAACCCGCAACAAAGATCATGAGTTGTCATGGTCATCAGCAGGGTTGCAATATCCTGTACTGAAAAAAGCAAAGATCGCCAGTGCGGGTGTGCTCTCCCGCAAGCTTTCGTCGGCATCTTCGCAGCAACGGACCGACATCGCTCCAGCATCGTTCGAGACTATTGAAAAAGGTTATGGTTGGGGCTGGCCCATTGTTATGGTTGGCGAAACCGACACTACATTATCTAACTCATCAGCGACAAGATTCGAAGTCACCGAAGACGAAGGATTTAACCTCACGCATGTAAAAATGTGGCTGCGTCACAACACTGAAAACGGTCCTATCATTCTTGAGGTCTATGAGGGCGAAGTGGTGCAGAAAAAGAACCTGGTATTTGCCCAGGAGTTTACAGCGCCCACAAACTTCGAAGACAACTATTCGATCCGGCTAGACGAACAGCTTTTCTTCGAAAAGGGAAAAGTATTCTGGATCGCCTTCCATGTACCCTCAGGCACCATCTATCCCCTGGGAATTGCCGAAGCACTCGACAATGACTTTTCAAAGAACTGCCTCATGTCTTTCGACCTCGGCAAAACCTGGACGTCGCTGCCCGACCTCCTGCACGACAACCGTTATGTGTGGTCTACGAGGGCAGCTTCTTATAACAAACACCTTGGCAACTATCTTACCCTGGAGCCCTCTTCAGGAGAAGTAAATGGAAATGAATCAGGATCCACGGTACTGACGGCTAATGCATCTGCCCTTATCAACGGAACTTACAAGGCAAATGTCATTGTACAATCAAACGATGCTGACACGCCGGAGCTCAGGCTTCCTGTTGAACTTACCGTGTCTGGCCATCAGCCGGATATCCGATCAACCGATATCGTGAACTTTGGCAGTGTATTCCGCGGAACTACCAAAGACGTAACGATAACCGTACGGAACGAAGGTTATGGAAATTTCAATAGTCCGAATGTGACTATCTCCGATCCGCGGTTCGAGATCGTAGGGTATGCTCCCTGGAGGATCGCGGCACGCGAGGAAGAGGAAATCATCATTCGTTTCAAACCAACGGGTGCCGGCAACGTAAACGCCATGCTCGTGCTGGAATCAGGCGCTATAACTCACACCGTAGCGCTGTTTGGTGTTGGAACCGAGCCAAGTGAAATTAAGATCACGCCAGCGACACAAACTTTCAATAATCTGGCGCTCGGTGATGAAGTAGACGCCACGGTTACAATCGAGAACACCGGCGAGTATGCATTAAAGTATTTTATCCCGGGATACGACACCAAAGGCATCAGCAACAACTGGCCCGAGCCCTACCACCGATATGGTTATACTTTCCACACCAGCTTGCCTTCTGACCCTGCCCCGGCAACCTACGAATGGAACGACATCTCCACCACAGGAACAGACATCACCACATTCTTCAA
>JBMOKS010000149.1:0-3229 GCA_049324355.1 Bacteroidota bacterium | reverse complement strand
GAGAATGAAATAGAATACTATATGAAGATCGATCTGAATAGGTTGAGAAAGCTGGAGACTGAGCCAGCAATTGATGAGTTCCTGCGGCAGAGACTTCAGTGTGATGATATGTTCCAGTTCTCTCAACATAACAGCAATACGTATAGAAATAATAATGCCAACGCTAAAAATGTGGGTTTCCGGGGAGTGTGTGCGCACAAAAAATGGGGTATCATTACCCAATGTGGAACATGTTTGTAGAAAATGGAATTTTGATGACCTACGCTTTTCATATGCTATAGGCATTGTTCTTTTAGCGGTTTTGGATTGACTATAAGTTTCAAACCTAATGCACCGTTATGAAAGTTACATCTGCGCTTGGAGGACTGGCTGGCGCTTGTGCGCTGGCCTTGTTGAACGAGGGGACGAAAAAAATTGATAAGCACGTTCCTGAATTGAATCTTCTGGAAATGAATTCGCTGGCACGCATTGTAAAAGGTCCGAAGATGTTACCCTTGGCGTCGAAAGAATTGTTTCCCGACACCATCGCGAGCGATTTGATCACCACATCGTTATATTATGGCATGGCAAATGGTGCCGGTAAAAGGGACACTTTCATCAGGGGCACATTGCTCGGTCTGGGCGCGGGGATCGGCGCGCTCACGCTGTCTAATCGAAACGGCGAAGGCGCAGCACAAGCCAACCGGAACGTCGCAACTAAAGCTTTAACCATAGCACTCTACGTTACCAGCGGGTTGATTGCCGCGGCAGCCATCAATTTTCTTGAAGGCCAAATGAGCCGATACCGGCGCTAGGGTTGTTTGGTGAAAAGGTTATAAGCGAGTGAAAGCTGAAGTACACGATTCTGAAATTTTATATTACTTCCCATGGCTTGAGCATTCTCTTGAACGCTCGAAAAACCGCCATTGAACCTAAGACCGACAGCAACTTTCGGAAAGGCCGTTAATAACAATCCCGCATCCAAACCAATATCCAGTTTATTGTTCCATACGTTACTGACATCGCCGTATCGCGATCTGGCCGAGAACAGGTAACCTAATTCAGGGCCAACCTCTACAAAAAGTTTTTTAGTCAACGTATATTGAAGCAGGATGGGAATATTGATATAGTGCAGATTGATGTTAGTGATGGCATTTACACCTTTGTTGGAATAGAGTACTTCGCCTTGAAGGAAGAGTTGTTCAGTTAATGCCAGGTTTATATAAACACCACCATGGTAACTCAGTTTGACGTTCAGGTCGGCTTCAGCATCTTTATCAATGACGCCAGTCATGACAACGTCGGCAGCGTTAGGTCCGGCTTTAACGCCGATGGTAACTTGAGCGGGAACTGCTGCTGCCGCGCATAATACGATGACCATGGCATTGAGTGTTGATTGGAGCATGGTTTAAGGACTGGGTTCAGCTATAAGTTACGTCTAGAATCCGGTGGCCTTGTATTAGTGCTTACGGTGCTGCGTACGAGCAGGTTGCCGATGACGCGCCGTGCTCAGGCTGGAGCGCGGGATTGGGAGCCTCCCTACAACGTGCACACAGGCGTGCAAAATAAATGTGCACATTTCAAATACCACCCGCAGGCGCACGCCCGAGAGCCGGCTCCACCTTTTCCACAGGATATTTCTTCATGATCGCCTTCACTGCCTTATTCAACTGCTTCTCTAAATCACCCCTGTTAACATTACCACTCACCATGCCGCGCCACACCAACTCCTTGGTCTTCCTGTCGGTGATATCAATCACCAAAGTGCCTTCGGTATAAACCGTCGTATGCGGAGCGCTGACCCACGTGTAAGGCACATACCAACCAAACGGAGAATAGCGGAATGAATAGTAGTAGAATGGATAGAACGGGTTAAAATAATAAGGTGGGTGCGAGACTGCAGACACCTGCTCCTTCTTCTCGGTATACGTATGATAACTGACCAGAAAATCGGGCTTTCGTTGCACCGGCATAATGCCACGTTTGGCAAACTCATTTTCAATGGCAGCTTTGAGATGACGATGAATCATCTCGCTGCTGTAACTGGAATTATCTACTTCCACCTCTGACTCGCCCCACGCAAATGTTCTGTATCGGCCGAAGTCGGTCGTACGATCGACATCCGTGATAGCACATCCCGCCAGCAGGGCTAGCGACATCAACATCATTCCAATATTTTCCGCGTTTTTCATTTTCGTACTTAGCATTTGGATCACAGACTATAACGTAATCGCCTTCAATTTTTGTTCGCAACGACTTAAAAAGTAGCAGCCGTTGCACATCTGTTGAGCCTAAAGATGGGACATTTTACATGAGGAGCGAGAACACCAACAGCGCGAATAATAAAGATCAATGGAATAAATAAACACAATTTTTAATACGAAGGTTCGCATTGCGGGCATAGCATTTTTACGAAGCATAATATGGCGAAATTCAAAAATGGAGACACAGTGCTTTACAAAGACCGAAAAGGTATGATCTACGGCAAGCCCAGAGCAAACAAATACAAAGGCCTCGTGTACACGATACGTATAGGCGACGATTATTTTAAAGCGGCGGCCAGCGAAATATCCTCATTGAAAGAAATTGTTGCCCCTTAGCACAAGATTGTTTTACACACATTCATTTTGATTTACGCGCAGGTTATTTTGCTCCTTCAACTGTCTGACGGAAAGTTTTTTCCTGACATTTCGGATCGATCAAGCATTAGTTTTGTTCGTGACCGCCCGGGGCGCCAAAAAATCAAGCACCCCTTCCAACAACTCCACCTTTATCAAATGAGGTTTACTCAACCTGTGATATTGGTCGTCTACATGATAATTGCGCCCATGCCAGAAAATATCAATACGTTTAGCTTTAATGCTATTGAACGTAAAGGGGATCTCGATGCCATTGATCTTATTCTTCAAATAAGCGGCAAACCCATCGCGCTGCGCTTCGCTCACCAACACAAGATCGAGTTTACCATCGCCGGGATCAGCAAACGGAGCCAGATCGAGATTAGGGCCGATAAAACGTATATTCATGATCTCCGCCAGGATGAACTTACCGGAATAGTCCGTATCATCGGCATCAATTTCACAATGTCTTGCTTTGTACGAAAGTACAATATCCAACAATAACTCGAGGGCAGTTCTGATCTTCTTGTCAGGATCATCTGAAGCAGACGGGGCTTGGCTTTCCATGACTTTCATGAGTTTTGGAAACACCCCAAACCCAAACCCTTCGAGGAAGAATTTTTCTTCACGCT
>JBMOKS010000148.1:0-3232 GCA_049324355.1 Bacteroidota bacterium | reverse complement strand
AAAAGTATCTCCAAACAGATAGATGTGGATAGTGTTTTAGTTTTTTCGTTCCAAATGCTTTATTCACATAACGAATATACTTCCAGTCGATGTGCCCATACGACCAGGTTTTGGGATGCACTGATTCGGTTGAAAAATTATTGCCATTGAGAATGTACTTAATATTGTGCTGAGCTGCTACTTTGAACAACAGCGCAAAAATAGCATGGTCGCTCGGAATTTCGCCATCTGGAGTAGATGCCTTGAGAAAGGCTATCTGCAAAGACCTGAACTCTTCCCAGTCTATTACGTAGGTGAACAGATCAATGTCCAGTCGTTTCAAAGTATTCTCAATATTCTTTACGGCGAGTTCTGAATTCCATCCGTTGTCAAAATGGACCGCGAGTGGGCGCAACCCAAGTTCCTTTACTTTATATGCAACGAATGTGCTATCAACTCCGCCACTGATACCGATCAAACAGTCGTACTCATGCCCTGTACCCTGGCGCTTGATTTTCAAAATCAAGTCGTGAAGCTTGCCTGACATGCTGTCGGCATTGAATAATCGTTGAGCTGCTCCGCTTTTGTAATCATAATAGTAATTACACACGCCAGCTTTGTCAAACGAAATGTCCGGATCGGCCACGGTATCCATCACGGTCACTGAGCATCTTCGATACTTCTCCTCCAGCTTCATAAATTTATGAGTCCATTCCCAACATAAAATTCACGCAACAAGCCAGGTTCAGGATAGGTTATAAGAACCGCTCGGTGTTTGCCGTAAAAAACAAAAAAGCTTCCGGCCGCTGCTCCTGCGGCGCGACCTTCTTTGATAACGTGAAAAATATAATCAAGACTACCAGCTCCGCCGCAAGCAACAACAGGTACTTGTAGCCCTGCCGTAATTGATTTTATGAATGGTACGTCATAGCCTCTCATCGTACCGTCAAGGTCAACGTTGTTCAGGAATATTTCACCCGCACCTGCTTCGCTTAGCTGTTTAGCATACCTTAATGGGTTCGTTTCCTTTACTTTTACGCCTGCTTGGCTAAATACCTGATAATTGCCAAGAAAGTTTTTCTTTACGTCCATTGCAGCAACAATTGTAGAACTTCCAAACATATCGCACGCCTTTTCTAAAAACCCTACGTCTCCCAGAGCGCTCGTGTTGATGATGACTTTTTCGATCCCACTTTTGATCAATTTTTTAATCTGATCAATTGTCTTGATTCCGCCCCCATAAGCCAACGGCATGAAGCATTCGCTGGCTATTTCGCTGAGGTACTCGTACGGCGGCTCCCTCTTGTCCTTTGAGGCATCAATGTCAAGGAAAATCAACTCATCAACTTCCTTTTCGTTAAAGACCTTTACTGCGTTCATTGGATCACCGACGTATCGATGATTCTTAAATTCAACAGATTTTACCAACCCGTTCTTTCGCAGCAGTAATACAGGGATAACTCTCGGGCGCGCCATTAATAATTTTCGACAAAGTTTTGAAGAAGTTGCTTACCATAGCGATGGCTCTTCTCTGGGTGAAACTGGACGCCGACCACATTGGCCTTTTCAAAGGCGGAATCGTACAAAACCCCATACCGATTCTGGGCTAGGGAATCCATTTCTACATTACATCGGATGTGATAAGAATGGACGAAGTAAAATCTGGCCGCATTAGGCATTGAATCAAAAAGTCGGCTCTCTTTTTGACTTTGAACTTCATCCCAACCAATGTGAGGAACCAAAAGTTTCTTGCTATCAACTATACCGGGGAATCTCACCACGTTAGCATTTATCCATTTCAAACCCTCCATTTTTCCTTCCTCGCTAGAAAGACACATTAGTTGCGCACCCAAGCAAATTCCAAGGATGGGGGTCCCTGCGTCTTTCTTCTTGTTCAGCACCTCACTCAAACCTAGATCATGTAGCTTACTCATCCCGTGATCGAACGATCCGACTCCCGGAAGGATAATTTTTTCAGCAGCTTCGATAGTTGATACGTCTGACGTCAACTGCGAGTCATGCCCAAGTTTTTTGAGCATGTTCTTCAACGACCCAATGTTACCTGCATCATAGTCAATGATAACAATCATCTTTAAGCAAATAAACCGCAAAGGTAATCCATTGGCGGTAAACATTCAAAGGGCACTCTCATAACTTCAAGAATTTCCCTGTAATTCATTGTTTGTGATTTTAGGGATTCGTGTCCGTCTTTTTCAAATTCCAAGGCATTGGATAGATTCTAGAACTCATCCACCAAACCAAAATAAATTCAAACAGCATGCAAAGAGCCGTAGCTTTTGCAGCACCTACAGCTCCATACCACGAGATGAAAAAATAGTTTAATATCAAATTGAGTGTGGCCGTAACAACTGTTATTATACTAATTAAGTACGTCTTCTTCAAATAAAAAATGTAATTAACTACCATTTTATACATACCATCAAAAGCAAAACCAATGGAAATCCAAAAAACAAATTGAATGGCATCGTGAAAAGACTCATGTATAAAAACTCTAAAAACTAATGGAGAAATTAAAGTCAAGGCAAGCGCACACAACAAGATAACCAAAAAGTAGACGTAACTGATCTGAACAATTTGTCGGTTGATAAGGTTGTTTTTTTGGTTTAGTCGATCATAAAACCAAGGCACCCAGGCTAGGTTAAAAGAAGATTGCAGTAAAGAAATTGCCATAGCAACCTGATAGCCTACCGTATAAGCACCCGTCTCTGAAAGTCCAATCATTTTTGTTATAAAAAGTCGATCAGAATAAATCATAACTATAGCTCCTAGTGTGTGAGGAATCAAAGGCGCGCCAAACTTAGCGATGTCTTTCAAGTATGCTACACTCGCACTGACACGGACTTTGGCACGAAAAAGAAATATTAACGCCAAGAAACCAAATGAAATTGCGGCAACTAGCATCCCGTCAATTCTACCCCTCCACCCTTTCGCTGCCGCCGTAACAAAGAGAACTGAAAGTCCAATTTCAAGAAGCGTCCTACCGACTCTGAATAACCCAAAAGCCACTGGCTTGCTCTGTGCCCGCCAAATACTCAGAAGTAGTTCACATATGTTATGGCAAAAGCAATAAACAGGCACTAGCCACAAAGCCGATACAGGAAAATCTGGTAGCTCCGAAAGTGGACCGTCAAAGACTACGACTAACAAGAGTGCGATCAGGCCGGTTCCGAACGTCAGTAACAAACTGTTGCCAACATATTGCTCAAAATCAAATCTCTGATCGAAAAATTCT
>JBMOKS010000147.1:0-3232 GCA_049324355.1 Bacteroidota bacterium | reverse complement strand
TAACACCATCAACACCAACGTCTTGTTTGGCGGAGATGACGACTGGCTCGATTTCGGCGACGGCAGCAAGCCGATACTGGTACCCGAAACGCAAAATACATTGAGACCCGATTTGGGTGAGGGTATCGCTACAGCTTCCTACGCAGTTTTTCATACCTACTCCGGTTTCCAGCGTTACGTGATTAGCTACAGCGAACCCAACCGAAATCGTAACGTCGCAAACATGGATCGTTCCGTAGATACACGATTTTATATTGAGACCGAAATTATCGTCGATCCTTTCCTGGGTTGTAATAATACACCGCAGCTTCTGGTTCCCCCCATCGATCGGGCGTGCACAACCGAGGCATGGTCGCACAACCCCGGGGCGTTCGATCCCGACGGTGACAGCATTTCTTACGAACTGGTGATTCCATTCCGCGACCGAAATACAACCGTGGTAAATTATAAAGCGCCCAACGATCCGAAATTCTATACCAACTTTGGCAATAGCAATGAAGCCGGAGACGGGCCACCGACCTTTTCCATCAATCCGATCACAGGCACCATCACGTGGGATGCACCGGGAGCATCGGGAGAATACAACATCGCCTTTATCATAAAAGAGTGGAGGAATATTGGAGGACAATGGTACAGAACAGGCTTTGTGCGGCGTGACATGCAGATCATTGTTGACGACTGCGACAATGAACGTCCGGATCTAATTGTTCCTAAAGACGTTTGTGTGGAGGCAGGCACCACGTTGAAAGCTGATATATTCGGAATAGATCCCGACAATGATCAGGTGAAAATAGAGGCGTTCTCGGAGATATTCAATTTCGCAGCAGCACTTCATCCGGCTACTTATTCGCCCAAGCCTGCGGTATTCCAGAATTCGGTGCCCCCCGCAAAACTCGAGTTTGAATGGAAGACCGATTGTATCCACGTGAAAGATCAGCCCTATCAGGTTGTATTTAAGATCACAGATAAAGGCGCCGGCGGATCGCGACTGGCCACATTCAAGACATGGTTCATCAAAGTAGTTGGCCCTAAGCCCGTGTGGAACAGCGCGACATTAAATCTTGCCAACCGTTCGGCGAACCTGGTGTGGGATCCGTACCTGTGTAAAAATGCGGAGAGGATACAAGTGTGGCGCAGGGTAGACAGTTTCCCGTTCCAACCGGATTCGTGTCAGACAGGCATGCCGGAATTTTTGGGCTACACAAAGATCACGGAGTTGCCAGCTTACACGGGCAACATAGCCATTACGTCGTATGTTGATACCAATGGCGGCAAGGGGCTGGCGTCCGGTGCGAAATATTGTTATCGATTGGTGGCGACCTTCCCCAAGCCAAAGGGAGGGGAGAGTTATATGTCGGAAGAAATTTGCGTTGGTCCGATCAAGGTAGACGAACCCGTGATCACACATGTTACGATCGACGAGACGGGTGTTTCCGATGGCAAGATTACTGTGCGTTGGATAGAACCTTTCGAAGTAGACCAGATTCAATTTCCGCCACCCTACCGCTACGATATTTATCGCGCTGAAGGCTTCGCCGGAAACGGCAACCTGACCAAGGCTGGCAGCGTGACTGATCCCGCACGAACGTTTACCGATCAGGGACTAGACACCGAAGTGAAAGTTTATAATTATCGCATATTGGCCTTCGATGCCAACAACAATCCGCTGGATACGTCGTCTACAGCCTCATCGGTACGCCTGGAAACAAAATCACAGCTGAAGAAAATTGAATTGAACTGGTCGGCCTTTGTGCCGTGGTCTAACCAGCGACCGGTGCCTCCGAACAAGCACCTGATCTATCGGGGCCCCGAAGGGGCCACAGAATCACAACTTGTATTGATCGACGAGGTTGACGTGACCCTGGCCGGTTTTACGTACCTCGATGAAGGTCAGTATAACAATCAACCGCTGGAAGCTGGTAAGATCTATTGTTATCGTGTGATGACCCGCGGCGGTTACGGCAACAGTGATCCACGCTTCAATGAGCCATTCGAGAATTTTTCACAGATCATTTGTGCGCAGCTCGGCGACGAAAATCCGCCGTGCAAGCCAGAGCCTCCGGAACCAGAGAAACCGCAGGACTGCGAAGCGTACGTACAAGAACTGGGCACATGCTCAGGCAATACCTTTACCAACATCATCAAATGGAACAGACCAGACGATGCTTGTGGCAACGACATATCGTATTATAATATTTATGTCTCATCCTCTACCAACGGAGAGTTTGTGTTATGGGCAACCAACATCAGAGATACTGTTTTTAAAGATGAAAACCTTCCTTCCTTCGCGCGTTGCTACAAGATCTCGGCCGTAGATCGATCTGAAAACGAAAGTGAGTTGAGCGATGCAATTTGCTTCGACAACTGCCCTTATTACGAATTGCCAAACGTGTTTTCACCGAATGGTGATGGCTGTAACGACAAATTTAGCGCATACCACAACCGGAATATTGCCGGCGAAGGAGGAGAAGAAGGAACTTGTGGCAGCAATAGCAGTATATCACCCGAAAACCGGGCAAAGTGTGCCCGCTTTGTTGAAAAAGTTCGATTCACGGTGTACAACCGTTGGGGCAAAGAAGTGTTCAGTTACGAGTCAGGTGGCGAGCGTACCATTTATATTGACTGGGATGGGCGAGCCGACGACGGCAGCGACCTGGCGACGGGCGTATATTTCTATGTTGCCGATGTTACGTTTGATTCCGTTGACCCCAACAAGCGAAATAAAACATTGAAGGGATGGGTTCACCTGGTGCGTTAGCAAAGAACTTATCATACCCTATTTCATTTTCGAAAAGAATTGATCATCTATGACAAGATTCAACCTATTAAGCTCTCGCTTGGACTAAAGATATACTGACGTCGGGAGCGCGAAGCTGAATCGTAGTTTAAAAAAGAAATCCTTCGGATAAAGACTAATCTAAAAGGATAAACGTTAGCGTTCTGTCTGGTATTTGAACAGGCGCAGAATTTCTATCTAAACTATTCCCAGCGAAAGAATGACGCAGAATTGTACGGTTCACCTCTTACGGGTATCGTTTATCCTGTTGATGACCGTTTCCCTGCAAAAAAGTAATGCCACCCACCTGAGGGCAGGTGAAATTATCGTTGAACGGGTGAACTGTAATAGCTTAACCTTCAAGATTACTATTACGGTATTTACCAACACTTTAAACACTCCTGCTGTATTTGGCGGAGATGACGACTGGCTCGATTTCGGCGACGGCAGCAAGCC
>JBMOKS010000146.1:0-29824 GCA_049324355.1 Bacteroidota bacterium | reverse complement strand
TGTAGAAGATCTTTCGCATCATCCGAATCGAGGGTCAGTCGATAGGCAAAGTTATACATGGAGTTAATATGGGGCATAAACTCCTGATTAAAGATGTATTGCTTCTCTTCTTCGGAGTAATGTTGCCTGATAACCTCTTCTTCCATAATCGGTAAAAATAGTAAAAAAGACCAAAAACAAACTACGTGTTACACCAACTACTTTATTACGCTTTTCTTCACTAACTCAAAAAGAATACCTGAATGTTTACACAACCAAACCCTTCGCACCGGCTCCAGATTCCACAAAACCCACCGGCTTAACATAAAGAAACCGGCCACGTTGGCAGCCGGTTCTTCTCCAATCATCTCACAGCTCTATCGACTCGCCACCAAACCAAAAGATTTTACCATGTTGATGAATTCTATCCGGTATCCTTCCCTATCCTCGCCCTTGGCCGCTTGGGCCATTTGTATTACCTGATCATACGAAAAATCTTTGATGTATTCTGACTCACGCAGCAACATACCAAAGGCCGCTACCGACGCAGACCATCTGAAATTGTTGGAGGTTGCCGCCAGTAAAGTATTGTTGTTGTGCAGTTCGTGAACGATCAGCTTACTTACATCTTCATCGGGTTTTTTGTATCGAAATTTGATGGTCATCAGCTCATCGCTCTTTTTCGCTTCGGGCGTCACTTTATTACTCTGATATTTAAGTTTATCGACGCTGAAGAACTCGCTCTCTACACCCACTGGAATAATTTCATACAGCGCTGTGACAGTATGGCCTGAGCCGAGGTCGCCCGCATCTTTTTTGTCGTTGTTGAAATCTTCGTCTCGCAGCACACGGTTCTCGTAACCGATCAGGCGATAAGCCCTTACCAATGCCGGGTTGAATTCGATCTGCAACTTCACATCTTTGGCGATAGTGAAGAGCGTTCCGCCAAACTCGTTCACCAGCACTTTGCGGGCTTCGGTGATGCCGTCGATGTAGGCGTAGTTGCCATTACCTTTGTCGGAGAGCGTTTCCATTTTCGAATCTTTATAGTTGCCCATGCCATAGCCAAGTACGGTGAGGAAAATTCCATCTTTTCTTTTTTCTTCGATCAGTCGTTCCATCGCGGCGTCGCTGGATTCACCGACGTTGAAATCGCCATCGGTGGCCAGGATCACGCGGTTGTTTCCACCTTGTTTGAAGTGCTGCTTCGCCAACGCGTAGGCAAGCCTGATGCCTTCACCCCCGGCCGTCGAACCACCCGCTTCCAGTCGGTCGATCGCATCGAGAATTTCTCTCTTGTCACTTCCCGAAGTAGGCTCGAGCACAACACCGGCGGCTCCGGCATACACGACCATAGACACATAATCTTTTTCGCGAAGCTGATCGACCAGCATCTTAAAAGAAGATTTCACCAAAGGCAACTTGTTAGCATCCTGCATGGAACCGGAAACGTCGATCAGGAAGACCATATTTGATGCGGGCAATGTTTCTGTAGCAATTCTTTTTCCTTGTAAGCCGATGTGAATTAGCTGATGTTTGCTGTTCCAAGGCGCCGAAGATATCTCTGTATATATGGCGAACGGATGATCGTTGTTGGGTTGAGCGTAATCGTAGTCGAAATAGTTTACCATTTCTTCGATGCGTACCGCATCTTTCGGAGGGCGTTGACCATTGTTGATAAACCGGCGTATGTTGCTGTATGACGCGGCGTCGACATCGATGGAAAAAGTAGAGAGCGGTTTATTGAGTGTTTCGTGAAAAATGTTTTCGTCGATGCTTTTATATTCTTCGGTATTGTAGTCAGGCTGACGTTCGTGCTCAGCATTCCCAAGGTAGCCAGCGGGGGGGCCCATCGATTTTGCAGCTCGTTTCATGGAATACCCGGTAACGACAGGGACTTCTTCTGTTACCACCTCACTCAACTGTGTTACATCAGAAGCCAGGCTCACATTGATAACAGCCTTGGTACCGATCTTAATTTCTTGCTTGACCATTCCCACAAAGCTGAAGACTAACGTTCCACCTTTGAGTGGCACGCTGATGCTGTAGTTACCTGAATTATCAGTAGCAGTACCTATGTTGGTTCCTTTGAGCATAACCGATACACCGACCAAGGCTAAACCGTCGTCGGCAGAAGTTACTTTACCCGTGATGGTTCTTGTCTGGACTTGTCCGAAATTTGAAAATAGCAAACCCACTATGAGGTAAACCCATAATTTTTTCATAGCCGTAAAATTTATTTACACTTATGATGCTCCCGAAAAGGCATTTCCATAATCTTAAGAGAAATTTTTTGTTACTTTCAAAAAATGCTTTCGGCTGCTGATCATAAAAATTTGTCCGATGAACAACTCCTCAGACATTACAAAAAGGAGGAAGACCTGTCGGTTTTGGGTCAGCTGTACAGCCGTTATATGTCGCTCGTATACGGCGTGTGTTATAAGTACCTGAAAGATCGAGAAGAAAGCCGCGATGCCGTGATGCAGATCTTCGAAAAACTCGTTACCAGCTTAAAAGAACATGAGGTTAATCAGTTTAAACCCTGGCTTTATGTCATGACGAGGAACTATTGTTTAATGCAAATTAGGGCTAGAAAAGGCAAAAATTTTGAGGAAATTTCGCCCGGACTTATGGAATCAGACCCTGAGGGGCATCTGGAAGAGGGTACTGAAATCGAGTCTAATCTTGGTAAATTAGAAAAATGCATAGAAGAGCTGTCCAGTGAACAGAAACACTGTGTCCAGTTGTTCTATTTAAAGCAAAAATGTTATAAGGAAATCAGCGAAACCACTGGATTTGACCTTAATAAGGTTAAAAGTTATATCCAGAATGGTAAACGCAATTTGAAGATCTGCATGGAACGCAATGGGCAACTATAAAAGAGATATTGAGCGGTATTTGAGGGGCGAGCTTTCGGCCGAAGAAATGCATGCGCTCGAAAAGCGGGCCCTGGCAGACCCATTCCTGGCGGAAGCTCTTGAAGGCGCCGAACGTGCCGGACACGAGCATTTTTCGCTGGATATGGACCTGCTTCAACATTCCATGCATCAAAAACTCAAGGTCAGAAAGTCACGTATCATTTCTTTAAATGGTTGGAGCATTTCTCTGGGCATAGCCGCCAGCCTCTTGCTGCTAGTGGTGTCCACTTACATCGTCCTTAACACCATTGAAAGGCAAAAAGAAAGCGAACTCGTTGCTCAGCAAGAAAAATTGTCGCCTGCGCAGCAGGAGGCGACCTCTGCTACAAAAGACTCTGTGCAGGGAGAACAAAAAAATAACTACCTCAGTCTCAACACACCAGCAGAAACGCGTCCTGCTCCGATCGGAGAACAAAGACCGTCTGTCACACAGCGACCTGCAGCAGAAACGTTGCCAACCTATCAACCCGATAGCGAGCGGATCGCACAAGTTCAAATGGAAGAAGTAGATTTCCCTGCTACTGTAAGAAAAGAACTCGGACGTGAAGTGGAAGTGGCTTTGTCTGAAGTTCCTGAAATTGAAAAAACAAAATCCGATTCATCTACTGCGGGGGGCGACGTGAGCATCGCTGCTTCGGAACGTATTGAAGCCGCTGACCGGGACGATGCCGGTGTGGCTCATGAGGCTAAGGCTTATCTTAAAGTCGTGCGCGGCAAGGTCACCGCGAAAGATGACAATGTGGGACTTCCCGGCGTGAACGTGTTAGTAAAAGGATCAAGTGTCGGAACAGTAACCGATGCCGAGGGAAATTATCAAATCGCAATCGCCGAAGATCAAAACCTGGTGTTTTCATTTATCGGCATGCAAAGTACTGAAGTTGCAATCGAGGACCGCCAGGAGATCGACGTACAATTGGAAGTAGACGCCGCTCAACTCAGCGAGGTGGTGGTGACCGGTTACGGCATTTCCAGCAACACAAACCTCAGCCCAAATCCAACCATACACCTGGCTGAGCCCGCGGGTGGTAGAAGAGCTTTCAAAAAATACCTTGAAGAAAAGATGCAATACCCCGAAAAGGCCGTTGAAAATAAAGTGGAAGGAAAAGTCACTGTACAATTTACAGTAGAGTCAAACGGAACACTCTCTGATTTCAAAGTGCTGAAAGGAATCGGCTTCGGATGCGATGAAGAAGTTATACGTTTGATCAAGGAGGGTCCAAGATGGTCACCCAGCAAACGTTCTGATGAGCCGGTGAGCGATAAAGTAAAAGTTCGTATCCGTTTCGATCTTCCCAACTAAAAATTCCTGGCTATGGCCTGGGTCTGTCCGCAATGCAAACGCCCCTTTAAAAATGAAAACCAATGGCACAGCTGTGTTAGCATGAAGGCCAGTGACCATGTTCTGAATAAAGAGAAGAGCGTAGGCCAATTCTACCAATCGATACTAAAGCAAGTAGAAAAGTTCGGCGACAATATTGTTATCAGTCCGGTAAAAAATGGCATTCTGGTCAAATCTAAAAGCACCTTTCTTGGTCTTAAGCCAAAAAAGTCGTGGCTCGACGTAGAGTTTTTCTCCGAGTCGGTGATCGAAGATGTGGAGGTGTTTAAAACTCTCCGCACGTCCAAAAACAGGGTGGCTCATTATGTGCGCGTGGACGAACCTGGCCAAGTCAATAAAAAGCTGATCGGCTGGTTAAAACGATCGTATGAACTGGTGAATCGCTGATATTGGATCGCGGCAAAAATCCAATACATTATGCAATACTTAATCGTCATTCGTCCCGGCAGGCAGATAATTCGTAATTTGTGCCATGTTCAGCAGCCGGAAGGTCATTTTGCTTACCGTACTACTCGTTACCGTCGGCATCACCGCGTATGTGTTGTTGGTAACGATCCCAACAAGAATAGCACAGCGAGGCTACGAAGGCGCGAAAACAATCGGCAAAGATCTACGCGAACTTTTTCAGTTTACGCCTGAGATCACCGTTAACAACACTGTTATTGTTCAGCAACAAACTCCGGTGCTGGAGCTAGCCACCTTGTCGCAACGATTTCAACATCATTATCAATGGACAAACACCTGGATGCGCAGTACCAAAGAGATCACCATCACGGGCAGCTTTGAAGCCAAGGCTGGCTTCGACCTAAAAGAAAAATTTGCGATCACCATTTACGATGATCACGCCGTGATCACACTGCCGGAACCCAAACTTTTATCGCTTGAACCCGCCGGCGACATCTCTTTCAAAGATGAAAACGGCATTTGGAACTGGGTAAACCAAGACGATCGCACGCAGGCCGTCAATGCTTTTCAAAAAGATGCAAGACGTTACGCATCCCAGGCACAGTTTATTCAAGACGCTAAAACCAAAATGGAAGAGCAGTTGCTGACGATCGTTAAACCTCACGTGAAAACTGCAGAAGTCAGATTTACCACGACCATCAACCGGCAGCAATAAAAAAAGCACCGGGCTTGCGGTGCTTCTTTACTTTATCAATAATAACGCCAGATTAAACTACTTTTCTTCTGATCAATTTGGCGTAGGTACGACTCACAGGAAAGCTCTTACCGTTTTGCATTTTCACCACCATGCCACCATTGAAATGTTTTTCAATTTCCTTCAAGCTGTTAATGTTGATGATCGTGCTTCGATGAACGCGTATGAACAACTCCGGATTCAGGATCTCTTCAAGTTTTCCGATACCCGAAGAGCTTACGAATTGGTCATTTTTCGTAGTGAGAATGGTATAGTCGCCTGATGCTTCCAGATACACAATTTCATCCACGGGAAGATTGAGCAGTTTCTCTGACTTCTGCACGAAGATGTGCGAATCGTAGGAAGTTTTATTTTCCGTTTTGATGCTTCGCAGCAATTCGCCTACATTGTTTTGCTCGAGTTTCATCCGGCTGATGGCACGCTCTATGGCTAGTTTGAAACGCTCTTGGTCAAGGGGCTTGAGCAGGTAGTCTACTGCATTCTTTTCGAAGGCTTTGATAGCATATTGATCATAGGCTGTGCAGAAAATGACAAACGGATCGTGGGTGATCTCGTCCAGGACGTCGAAGCCGGTCATGCCCGGCATTTGTACATCCAGGAAAACAAGATCAGGTTTTAGTTTATCGATCACTTCTACGGCTTCTTTGCCTTTCGAAGCTTCTCCTACGATCTGAATGTTGGGTATTTGCCCTAAATACTCCATGAGCAGATCGCGAGCTAATTTTTCATCGTCTACGATAACACAAGTTATGTTCATCTTTTTTTAAGATTTATTTATAATGTTTACTTGATACAAACGAATAATGGAATCAAACTGCTTTGCTTTTTAACTCTTCTTCTGAAGACGGCGAATTATTTTCCATGATTTCTTCTAACGGAATAAAAAAGCTCACCGAATAACCCCATTCATTCGACCGCACACGCAAGCCCGATCCCATTCCAAAAATACTCTTCAATCGCTGATCGGTGTTTCGTAAGCCCACCCCGCTCGAACTTCCATCCATTACTTTTTTAGCGTTTGAGCCAAGCCCGTCGTCTTTCACTTCAAAGAATATCATGTCATTGAAGCGTTTCACGGTGAGCACGATCGTGCCGCCTTCATCTTTGGGAGCAATGCCATATTTCACGGAATTCTCGACCAGAGGCTGAAGGATCATCGGCGGAATATGCACGTTGAGGCAGGAAAAATCCACTTGCTTTACAAATTTCAATCGATCGCCAAACCGCACTTGCTGAATGCGGATGTAGTTGTCAATAAAGTCGAGCTCATGAATAAGTTTCACCATCTGGTCGCCATGCGAATCCAGCGCGTATCTGAATATATCCGACAGCTGGGTAATCACTTTTCTGGCTTGTTCTTTACTTGAACCGATCAACGTATTAATAGAGTTCAGCGTGTTGAACAGAAAATGCGGATTGATCTGAGACTTCAATAACGAAATCTGCATTTCACGGTTCTTCAGCGTTAACTGGCTCTTCTCCTGCTCTTCGCGTTGCAATCCCTGGAAATAACGGATCACGTAATACACGCCAACGGTGATAATATATTGATCGTGAAAATGCAAACCTTCCCACTTCAGTAGCTGGAACAAATGGTCTTTCCAGTTTTCAAAACGATCGAAGCCCTCCACATAGTCCTCCAGATAATAAGAAAGAGAGCCCATGATCAGGAAATACATCATCACACCCGCGGCGTGACCGGCTACTTGAAAATAAATATTGTATCTGAAAAGCCAGTTACAATAAAAGAAGATACCAATGATCAGCAGGCACAGGGCTTCATACAAATAGAGCGCGTTGGAAAAAATATAGGTGTTTGGGTTTTCAAGTTTCCACTCCAGGAAAGTACCGACGGAGTAGTTTATGGCATACCAGAGCAACAAATAGGCTCGTTTCCAAATCCGGGGTATGTCGTCGATGAACTTCAAGGGAGCGAAATTGTACAATAAAGTTACGCAATGAAATACAAATGCGATTAACACAAGTTAATCACCGATAAATATTCATATTGGCAGATAATCCTACATAACGTTTGAAAGAACTACACAAATAGGGATATTATGTTGTTTTTGTCGGTGAAAAAGCTGTTTTTCATATTGTTGGTCGCCATTCCCTCTGGCTTGTGGGCGCAAAGCCTTACAATTTCAGCTATCGTCAGGGACCGCGAAACGAGCGAACCGCTGGGATTTGCTTCTGTTGGCATCAAAGGCCAACCCGTTGGAACTATTTCTAACGGCCAGGGTGAATTCGATTTCCATTTTCCCCTCGAATACCGCAACGAGATCCTGGTCATCAGCATGCTCGGTTACAAAAATTTTGAAGCTCCGGTTTGGACGCTGTTGACCAACAAAACGGAAACAATATTATTGGACAAATCGCCCATCATCCTCGAAGAGATCATTGTTTCAGACACGCTCACCGGGGGCGACATTTTAGGAATTGCTCTTTCTCGCATCGAAAAAAATTATCCGATGCAGCCTTTTTTATTGGAAGCATTTTACCGGGATGTAAAAAAAGTTGGCGGCACATATATTTCACTCCTTGAAGCCGCCGTCAAAATCTATGACGAAAATTACGAGCAGCCGCGAAATAAAAACAAACTTAGGGAAAGGGTGCGATTGATAGAAGTGCGAAAAAGCCTGGGCTATGAAAGCAAATTTACCACTTATTTTGACCAGGCGAATTTACTGGAAGACTTGCTGCTCGAAAATTCTGTCCGTTACCGCCATATCGAACCCAGCGACGATTTTTTTGCCGCCATGAATCGCGAGAAAGGTTCGTTTTACGATGGCCACGACATTTACGTGGTGTCGCATATGGACGCTTACAAGCTGAAGGTCTACGTCGACAAAGTAGATTTCTCTATTGTTCACTTTGAATACGAGACTACTGGCGCTTCTGAAGAAATGAAGAAACGCAAGAACATGGTAAGTCGCTTCATGGGTTCTAAAAAAAGTATCGACTTCCGCCGCTACAACGGAAAAATGTATCCCAGTTTTATAACAATGACATCCAAAGTAAACTGGTACGACATTGCTACCGGAGCGCTGAAGTTCGAAACCGAACTATTTCAGCAGCTGCTGATCAACAAAGTGATTGCCGATCCGAATGAGCGCATTGGATCCACAGAAAAAATGAGGAACTATGGTCTTCAGTACCAAGACCTGCCTTATAACAAAGAGTTTTGGGATAACTACAACGTCATCAAGGAAACACCTCTCGACAAGAAAATAGTAGCCGACCTTGAGAAGGTAGCGCCGCTGCAGCAGCAGTTTGAGGATAATTGACCTCCTTCGATACGCTTTACCGTATTTAAGATACGATCGTCAAATTGAGAGGTATTTTCGAATTTAGTCAGCCAGCTTTCCCTCGCCCATAATTTTGCTGAGCCTGACCTGACATTGCGTGCCATCTCTGCTTAAGTGAAGGTCCATTCCCATGCTCTTCGACCGGCAAGGTGATATCGCACGCGATTGGCGCATGTTAACCGGGGCTTAAGAACTTATGCTGGAAAATTACTTGTTACTACAACACACCAGGTAAGCGATGGGCTACTTCAACGCCGCCAGCGCTTCCTTCATACGCTTCATGGACTCCCGAAGATCTTTCTCTGAAGCCGCGTACGAGAGTCGCACACAGTTTTCGTCACCGAAGGCACCACCGGGAACCAACGACACGTGTGCCTTCTCGAGCATGTACATACAGAAATCATCGCCATTTTTAATGGTCCTGGTTCCGTCTGACTTGCCGTAATATGCACTTACGTCGGGAAAGAAATAGAACGCACCCTGCGGGAAGTTGGTGCGAACGCCGGGTATTTCTTTTAGTAGATCGTACACTATCTCTCTGCGTTTTTTGTACTCATCCACCATTTTGTAGGTGGGTTGCTGATCACCGGTGATGGCCGCCAGTGCAGCACGTTGTGCGATAGAACAGTTGGCCGAAGTTATCTGGCCTTGTACCTTGTTACATCCGTCGGCAATCCACTTGGGGGCGGCAATATAGCCTACGCGCCAGCCTGTCATGGCATAACCTTTGGCAAATCCATTTACGGTGATAGTCCTTTCGAACATTCCCGGAAATGAAGCAATGCTAACTTGTTCGCCAGTGAAGTTGATATGTTCGTAGATCTCATCGGCAATAGCGATCAGATTGTGCTTCACCACCACTTGCGCTATAGCTTCAAGTTCTTTCTTCGAAAACACTGAACCTGTGGGGTTGCACGGTGACGAGAAGATGAGCGCTTTTGTTTTGGGGGTGATAGCAGCTTCCAATTGCGCTGCGGTAACTTTAAAATCGGTCTCAATGCCGCCTCTGATCATTACCGGAGTTGCTTCGGCCAATCTCACAAGCGCATCATAGCTTACCCAGAACGGAGAGAACACGATCACTTCGTCTTTTGGGTTGAGCAGCGCAAGCATGGCGTTGGCAATAGATTGCTTGGCGCCGTTAGACACGACTATATTTTCGGCTTTATAGGGAACACCGTTCTCTTTCTGATACTTGGCGGCCAGCGCCTCGCGCAGGTCCTGATAACCAGCTACAGGAGGGTAGGCAAAATACTTTCCATCGTCGATGGCTTTCTTCGCGGCGTCGCAGATGTGCTGGGGTGTTTTAAAGTCTGGCTCGCCTAAACTGAGGCTGATCACGTCTATACCACGATTTTTGAATTCACGGGCTTTTGCTGCCATGGCCAAAGTTGCCGACTCTTCAATAGCCTCGATACGATTGGAAAGTTTGTTCATAGATCTAATTTCAAAATTTTCAGATTTCAAAATTTCAGATTGGCATCTGAATTCCGGATACAAGTATAGTTAATCCAGCGTTAGACACGGAGAATTTCAAATCATAAATTTCACACGGTCAATGCTAACGATTGATCGGGCAAAGGAAGTACAGATTCGGATTGAGAGATCAGAAATTGTGTATTAGTTGAAGAGTGTGCGCCCGAGTATACTTCGACCCAGAGTGATCTCGTCGGCGTATTCCAAATCTCCGCCCACTGGCACGCCCCGGGCAATGACGCTGATCTTTACCGGAAGATCTTTGATACGCTTGTTGATGTAGAAGGCTGTGGTGTCACCTTCCATGGTAGGACTTAGCGCCAGGATCACTTCTTTAATTTCAGACTGCCCGTGGTTGAGGCGTGTGATGAGTGATTCTATCTTTAGGTCAGCGGGCCCAATGCCGTTGATGGGCGAGATCACGCCACCGAGTACGTGGTATAGTCCGATATATTGGGCGGTGTTCTCAATAGCCATGACATCTTTGGTGTCCTCCACTACGCAAATGATACTACGTTCACGTTTGTGGCTGATGCAGATGCTGCATACCTCGGCGTCGGCAATGGAGTGGCAGTATTTGCAAAACTTGATCTCGGCCCGAAGTCTAGAGAGCGCTTCGGTGAGTGCAAAAGTGTTTTCTTCTTTTTCTTTGATGAGGTGAAGTACCAGGCGCAAAGCGGTTTTCTTGCCAATGCCAGGTAGCTTGGAGATTTGGTTAACGGCCTCTTCAATTAATTTAGAAGGGTATTCCACGCAGCAGTTTAATGAATAATTTGATGTGCCAAGAACAACCGGGTACTATAGGATGCGGGCATCAATTCCCACTTCACAGATCGCTTCTTTCATGGGACGCAGAAAATCGAAACTTCCTGACTTCACTGCGCATTTTCCTTTATAGTGGATCAACAGGGTGCATTGCTCGGCTTGCTCGGGTGTGTGGTTGCAAACACGGATCAACGTGGCGATCACATGATCGAACGTATTTATATCGTCATTGAAGACGATAAGATCGGCAAGGTCTGTTGTTTCAATGGCCTCCAGTACATCAACTAATTCCTCTTCCTGATAAGCAGGTTTCATTCTGTTCTTCATTTTAAAATAGCTCAGCACACATGCACACAAAGATCGCTCTGGCTGAAAGAGATACAAAAATAATCAATTTCAAGAAGTTAAAGTTCTCAAACGCCGGCTGAAAAGTCCATTTTATGCCGAACAAACTAATATCATTTGGATTTAATGTGTTTTCGTTATTGTTTCGGCGAAAGTAAAACTGCGTTTTATCATGACTCCAGGCCTTGTTCTCACGATTATACTCGTTTATTTCAGTATCCTTATCCTGATCTCCGTCATTACCTCAAAAGGGGCAGACACCACTACTTTTTTTACGGCCAACCGGCAGTCGCCCTGGTACCTCGTGGCTTTTGGCATGATTGGTTCGTCGTTATCGGGAGTCACATTCATCTCCGTACCCGGCAACGTGGGCAACATCGGCTTCGGATATTTCCAAGTGGTATTGGGATATCTTGTTGGATATTGGGTAATTATTGGAGTGCTGATGCCGCTTTACTATAGACTTCACCTCGTCTCAATATATACTTACCTCGAACAGCGCTTCAGTTTTTGGTCTTATAAAACCGGCGCTTTCTTCTTTCTGATCTCGCGCACCATCGGTTCGGCCCTTAGGCTTTATCTGGCAGCCACCGTGTTGCAACTTTTTCTTTTCGATGCGTGGGGTGTGCCCTTCTTCGTAACCGTGGCCACAACGCTCGTACTCATCTGGGTGTACACTTTCCGCGGGGGCGTCAAGACCATTGTGTATACCGATGCTTTTCAAACTATCTTTTTGGTGTCTGCGGTATGCATCACTGTGTGGCAGATCTCGCAGGAACTCGGACTTTCTTTTTCTGGCCTTATCGACGCTATTAACAGCAGCAAGTACGACAAGATGTTCTACCTCGATGATCCAAACTCGAAAATGTTCTTTCCTAAGCAATTTCTGGGTGGTGCATTCATCGCGATTACAATGACCGGCATGGACCAGGAGATCATGCAAAAAAATCTGACTTGTAAAACGTTGGGCGATGCACAGAAGAATATGTTTTGGTTCAGTCTCATTCTCGTGATTGTAAATCTGCTTTTCCTCACGCTCGGCGCGCTGTTGTATTTGTATAGTGAACAGAACGGCCTGCCCCTCCCTAAATCTACGGATGAGTTATTTCCTACTTTGGCATTTTCGAAATTCAGCTTGGTGGTAGGTATCTTTTTCTTATTGGGAATCACTGCCTCTTCATACGCCAGTGCCGACTCCGCCCTGGCCGGCCTCACCACCTCATTCTGTATTGACTTTCTCAATTTTAAAAACAAGCACGAGGAAAAGAAGAGCCGGCAAAAATTTATGGTTCACCTGGGCTTTTCGCTGCTATTCCTGGTGATCATAGTTATTTTCAGGGAGATCAATGAAAAGTCGGTGATCGATGCCGTATTGGATATCGCCGGCTACACCTACGGTCCATTATTGGGACTTTTTACTTTCGGATTATTCACCCGTCGCCACGTGATAGATAAGGTGGTGCCGCTGGTCTGCGTGCTGTCGCCGATTCTTTCCTATTTCATAAAAACCAACTCGGAAGCGATCCTTTCAGGTTATGTTATTGGTATCGAGATACTGATCGTTAATGGGCTGATCACTTTTCTGGGCTTGCTTATTATTTCGAAGCCCGGGGGCAAAACAGTCTAGAATTTCGAACACGGAAGGGGTTTGTTGCTTCATGTGAAGATCGAATTATCCCGAAAGCAGATTTGGTGAAACCCAGCCTTCGTTAAAACTGTGGTGGGTAAAAAAGGAAAAGGCCGCCTTGGTGCAAGGCGACCTAAACCCGATTAAAACCAACCCTCCTATATCTTTTCTCAGCCGGCCAAGGCTGACGAAATTATTTCTTTACGTATTTGAACTCCTTTACATTGTTGCCTTTGGTGACGCGGACGGTGTAAGCACCATGTTTTACGTCGCAGAAGTCGATGATCATTTTGCGCTTCTGGAGGGTCTGCACTGTGATTACATCACCATTGGAATACAGTACCTCGACCTTCGCACCTACGAATTTTCTCTCTGTTTTGAAGACGAACAGGTTTTTATACCTGGTAGGAACTGGTTCCACACCGTCTTTCGCCGTAACCGAAATCACCGTGGTAAGAACCAGAGCGGTGATAAGGGTTATTTTCGAGATTTTCATAAGGTGTCTGTTTGGCGGCAGTAATGCGAACCCTGTGCCGATGTAAGTAAAAGGCCTGATTTTGAAGAATTCCGTGATTTATGGCCCGGATTTCTCCAATTTTGGGAAGAGATTTTCTCTGAATAAGATTATTTGATCGCCAGTTCTTTGGTGGGATCCCAGAAAATGGCGTTGAAATGCTGGATTTTGTCGTTGACCACCTTAATGCCTTCTTTTTCTAATAATCGCTGCATGGTGTAAGACCCTTTGAAATGGTGCTTTCCAGTAAGCAGTCCGGCGCTGTTTACCACGCGGTGAGCTGGTATTCCTTTGGGGCATCCATGCATAGCCCAGCCCACCATGCGTGCGCCTGTCTTAGCGCCTAAAAAATGTGCTATGGCGCCGTAGCTTGTGACCCGGCCCTTCGGTATCAAACGCACGATGTCGTATACATCCTGAAAGAAATTCGATTCAATTTGTTTCTTTTTCGTACGTGGCATACCTCGGAATTGCGATCTTACTAAATTTACGATCCGTTTTAAATTTATATTGTGTTAAAAATCGTGAAGCTCTTTATCGGCGTACTCACAATCTTGTCTCTCGTTGGTTCAAAATCTTTTAGTCAAAATAGTCATTCCCTGATCTTCCCCGATTCTGCGGGCTGGAATATTTTAAATGAAAATCAGGAATTAAAGTTTCAGTTGAAGTCTTCGCACGACAACGCACGGTTCTCGATAGAAGGCGAAGGTCTCGACGCTCTAGGAATTCGTTTCGACTCGCTCGGGTATTTTGATTGGAAACCTTCTTACGACCTGGCCGACCGTGTGAACTTAAAAAAAGACGTGACGGTAATTTTCCAAGTGATGTGGGGCCACGATAAACGCGAACGCCTCGCCGTAACCCTCAGCGTACGTCATGTGAACCGTCCGCCGGTCATTGAAGAGATGCCGGTATTTTATGTGAAGCAGGCGTCAGAGAATACTTATCAGTTTCCCAGCGAATATGTTTACGACCCCGATGGCGATCCGTTGGTATACAAATCCATTCCGTCGCAGATGCCTGAAGGATCTACGCTATCGTCCAATGGACAGTTTGCCTGGAAACCTTCGCGTGGCCAATTCTCCACATTGAAGACTAATCCGGCGATTGTTGAATTTATCGTGCAGGATCAGCCCGACAAAGCCGAGACAAAAGGAAAACTGAAAGTTGCTCAGACACAACAAGATCTTCCGCCGGAAATATTGATAGTGCCTTCTGACACGCTGTTCTCTTTGAAAGAAGACGAAACACTGAACCTGAAAATTTATGTTTCAGACCCTAACGGCGACGACAACGTAGGCTTCACTGGATTTGTGGCTAACGACAAACGTGTACCTGTACAAGCACTAAAAGGCAACACCGCCCTACAACATGAGTTCACCTGGACACCAGGCTACGACTTTGTTGATGATGCGCAGGTGTTCGTAACTACCGAACTTACGTTCTTTGTGCTGGACAAATCCAACAACCGGACACAGCGAAAAATAAAGATCAAAGTTGCCGATACCGAGAACATCATCCGAAAAGATGCGCACTTATACCAGAAATATCGCTCGAACCTGATCGAAGCCATGATGCTCATACAGCAACTCGATGCTAATCAAAAGAAGCTGAACCAAGACTATAAAAAAGCCAGGAAAGGAAAAAAGAACCGATCTATTCTAAACGCCTCCCTGGGTGCCGTAACCGGACTTTCACCCATGGTTGTTGAGGCCGACCAGTCAAAAATAGTGTCGGGCATTGGAGGTACTACGGTGCTCACACTGGGCACGCTCGAAGCTACGGAAGTTATAGGCCGCTCGAAAGAGGGCATTATGGAGAAGATCAAAAGCAGCATCGAGATACGCAACCGCACCCAGTCTGCTGGCGACGAATTTGCCCGCAAATACGCCCTGAAATCGGCCCGACGTAACGCAGAGTTCGACAAAGACATAGAGAAGCTCAGGGCGGTGCTAAGCGACCAGCGCATTGTGCTGCTGGAACTGGACAGCTACTCCAGGAACCCGGCCGGCATAGACGACAAAGACATCCGTAAAACTTTTGTTGATTTTGGTGAAGAAAGCAAGTAGAAATTTTAGAAACCGGTTTGACACGAAGGGTGTAAACATATAAATTTGCACCCTCATTTGGAATAAGCGACCCTGAACCCGATTAGGGAACCTTACAGAGGAGTGGTAGAGTGGTTTATTGCACCGGTCTTGAAAACCGGAGACCCGCAAGGGTCCGGGGGTTCGAATCCCTCCTCCTCTGCTGAGTAAAAGTCAAACAAAATCAAAACCTCGAAATCCAAAAGATTTCGAGGTTTTTTGTTTTAAAGCAGGTCAAAATCGAATCAAAAATTCATAATCCTCTGGTGCCATCCTTGGTGCCATCAGCTTCTCACAAAAGCATGGCACCAAAAACGCACCAAACGCACTGATCTTCAACTAGTTCACTACGTGGACATCTTGATTTCGGTGCCTGGTTGAGCGTACATTAACCATTAACAAATAGGATTATGAGACAGACAATTTCAGTGAAGTTTTTCGCCCGGAAATCGAGATCAAAACCGGATGGTCAAGCACCAATCTACATGCGAATTCAGATCGGTACAGAGCGACTGAATGTGCTTACAAAAATTTATGTGAACCCGGATGAATGGTCAAGTCAAGACGGCAAACTAAAATCAAACAGTGACTCAGCAAAGAGAGTGAATAAGCAGCTTGAAGGATTCAAGATGAAGGCATATGACTATCAACGCGAACTAATGAATGAAGGAAAAGACATCACTATCCAAAGCATAAAAGCGAAGTGGTATCGTATTTCTCTTGAACGTCCCCGAATGCTCATGGAAGTTTTCAAACAACACAACGAGCAAATGAAAGCACTTGTTAATCGTGAATTCTCTCCTCTGACTTTTGAGCGATATGAAACTTCCTTCAGGCACACGCAAGCATTCATGCAGTGGAAATTCAGTATTGACGATATCGACATCAAGAAACTCAATTATGAATTCATTGCGGATTATGAATTTTGGTTGAAGTCCGAACGCAAGTGCGATCATAACACAACGGTAAAGTACTTGTCGAACTTCAAGAAGATCGTTCACATTTGCATCAAGCACGGCTGGCTTGATAAAGATCCGTTTGTTGGTTTCAAAATGACCAAGCGTGAAGTAGAGCGCCCCTTCCTGGTTGAGGAAGAATTAACCAGAATTATCGCAGAAGATTTCAAAATGCCTCGCTTGAGACAGGTCCGTGATATTTTCATCTTTTGCTGCTACACTGGACTGGCTTATGCCGATGTGAAAAAGTTGACCAGAGAAGAAATTACTACCGGCATCGATGGAGAAAAATGGATTTGGACAAGTAGACAAAAAACAGAAACCACTACTCGCGTTCCGCTTCTTCCACGGGCATTAGAAATTCTTGATCGTTATAAAGATGATCCTCAATGCCTGAATCAGGGAAGGCTACTGCCTGTACTCAGCAACCAGAAGATGAACAACTATCTCAAAGAAATTTCCGATGCCTGCGAAATCACAAAGAAGATGACGTTCCATACGGCTCGTCACACGTTTGCCACAACGGTTACTCTTTCCAATGGGGTGCCGATCGAGACAGTGAGCAAAATGCTTGGCCACAGGAATCTAAAGACTACCCAGCACTATGCACGGATTCTTGACCTCAAAGTCAGCGAGGATATGGGCAATCTCCGGAAAAAGCTTGATGCAAAAGCACAAGCTGCTGCACAAACAGAATTGACCGCTACTCAACTTAAACAAGCTTAAGCCATGAATAAAATAGTCACTTACCTTGAAAGCAAAGAAGTTGTTTTTCATGGTGCACTTATACTGATCTTACTTTATGTTCCGCACGCTGGCCATCTTTTCAAGCAACTGGAGCACCTTGATATGACCTTCTTCGGTTTTTCTATTCTGAACTGGGTTTATGGAATCGCGCTAGCGGGGGTTATAGAATTTATCATTCTGGTTTTTATTATCAACGGTTATCGAACAACGGGCAAGTTCTATGCGGTAGTTAGCTTCTTTATCAATGCCTTCTATTATGATCATTGGTTCCTTGCACTCCAGGAACCAACCATGCTGAATATCAAGTTGGCAACGATCAGCTTTTTGATATGCTTCTGTCATTCTCTGGCGGTTTGGCAACTAAGTGAGCTTTTCTACAAGCGACTGAAAGCAGATAAAGAGAAGGTAGTTGAATACTGGTGCCCCGACTGCGAAGCTGGCCCTTTTCCAAATAAAAGGTCGATGGAAGGTCATATCTCCAAGGCCCACAAATACTACAAAAGGATTTTGGAAAACGGTAAGAATTCCAAAACCCATTTGAATGGCATCAGCCTTTAACGAATCGATTCGAAACGCTGAGGACTAAACCTCAGCGTTTTTGCTTTCGCACATTGTAAAGCACTGGCCCTAAATTCTCGCTGATCTTCTCAAGAGATCTCCCCGCAACATAGCCACCCACCCCTAAGTCCATTAACGTCCAAATGTGATCATCGAGCGTAGTCACCGGAAGGTTGAAGTATGGCACAAGCACGTAGTTGTTGAAAACGATAAACATGCAAATGCACATGAGCAACGGTCTCCAGTTTCGTTGTAGCCAGCTTTCACCTTTTGCTTCTGATTCAACAATCCGTGACTTCGTTTCTAAGAGCTTGCTTTCGTAATCAATGCAAGCTCCCTCAATGTTCATAAGCAGCTCCTTGTACTTTAGTTGCAATTCGAGCTTCTCGTCCGATTTATCAATCTTGTCGATTGCATTTCCAATGGAATCGACTGTTTCCTTTACGCCTGCGCCAAGGATTCTAGACAAGAATCCTCCGATACCAGGTCTTTTTGCTACTTCACTTGCCTCCATTTTAGTATAGTTAATTTGTTAAGTATTCCTCTAGTAGTGTTGATTATCAGTGGTGATCAAGTCGCCATTGATAGGATAAGGTTTTAGTTTTTGTTTGCCCGTTGGCTCTTGCCATTGGATACCGAACTGTCTGAAGAAATCGAGCGTGTTTTTAGGTGCGTATCTGTTTTTCGTAAGATTAACTACACCTTTATGTACCTCCCCAACTATTTCAGCGATGTGCTCCCAATCTTTCCCGCCTTTAAAATCTCCAGCTTTTGTATGTTGGAGGATGAAGATGAATGCCTTGTCAGGATGCTGTTTCCGAAGCCCCTTGTATTCGTTAATCTTCAATCCAAGGTCATTCACGGAATCCAGAATGATGAATTGATACTCTGAAAGGTCAGGGTCTTTCAAATTCTCTGCGAAATGCAATCTTGATGGAAGGGGATTTAGGAATTCATTTACCTTCTTGGTCATGGTTGGTGACGCAAATTCCTCTGACGACACATAGAGAACCTTTCCAAAATTTTCTGCAAGGTATTGAGCGAGCTTCAAAAGGAAGATAGTCTTTCCATTGTGCGGTTCTCCGTGAAACATCATGGTGAAATTTTTCGCGGGATTACCGAACAATGAGTGCCAGAATGTAAAGAAGTGCAATAAGTCAAGCTTTCGATTGGCCATTTCTTCGGCTGTAAGCACTCCATTCAATCCCTTATTGTGCGAACATGCGCCACGGTTTGCATCGGAATAGGTCTTGCTTTTACAAGGTCTTAACCTTCTGCCACCGGTGTCATAGATTTTACCAACCTCGTGTTTGCATCCGCAAGCTTTTACGATTCCTTCAAGGCCGTTTAATTCAGCTTTAGATATGGAAATCTGACTGCTCGTTCTTTGCTTTATGCTCTTGTAGATGGCATTCACTTTATCGGCATACGGATCGTCTTTGGTGATCTTCTTTTTCTCGACAAGATTTTCGAGATACTTCATAAAGCTGTGAATTTTCTTTTCATCAGATTGTCCCTGCAAACCTATATATCGTTTGATCACAGCGATGGAAGGATAGACTGCCTCTCCACCTGCAATGGCCACCAAGTGATGCAGATCTTTCTCATTGATAGCAAAGGATTCATCACCTTTCATCTTGTTATAGGCCTGAACAAGTTTGTTCTGGATCATTTCAATCTCATCCGCCAAAGGCGAGGTCTTGCGGATAAGTTTTTGAACGATTGACCGCTGCAGTGCTTTGATGAAGGTAAGGATGGCATTAGGTGTCTTTACCTTGTTGTGAAGGCCAATGTATCTTTTGATGAACTTCACTTCCTCACGAATATGCTCAACATGCTTTACGTTCCTTGGTTCCTTGGCTTGTCGCACCTTTTTCTCCTTCGGCTTTGCCTCCTTTTTCCTAGCCGCTGGCTTTGGTGGATCATTACTTGGTTTCGGATTGCGTGTGTTGACATATTCGTTAAGTTTCTGAAAATACAGGTCAACTACTTTCTTGATACTGTCACTATTGTGGTAATTCCCCCAGTTTGTGCCGTTGGATGTACTTTTCACAACAAAATCGTGTCCCTTCTTTAGCGTCTCGGGCAAAGTATTCACACCGATCCGCTCCACTTCTTCAAAATAATTACTTGCTGTTATCATTACGCTGCAAAGTTTAATAGTTCTAATTCCAGTTCGAGTGCAAGAGCCTCAAGCTCCAACTGCGCTACTTCCGACTGCGATTGTTTCGGCAAAACGACCATCACAGGTTTTGCTCTGATTTCTTTCTTAGGTATTTCGTGTTTGATCAATTCGTACTGTGATGGATTGAGTGAAATAGTGTCGTTAAATTTTTCCTGCAAGATTTCCACGAACCGGTCAATATTGTCTTCATGAACAATCGCAGCCATCTTATCGGATACCTTTTCAAAATTCTTTCGATCCACAACTTCAAGGATATCAGGATCGAGATAAACGTCACCACCGCGCGACCTTGCGGATGAAACCAATATTTTATATGCGATTCCCGATTGCCTGAAAATTGAAACCAGATTATTGGTCGTGAGGCTCGAACCCGAGGTCATCGACCGGATCACCTTCATTGCCCTTGAGATCGGCACGACAGTTTTTTGTTGAACTTCATTTCCAGGTTCCCAATACTCTGGCATCAGAATACCTTTCTTGATACCACCGTCAATTGTTGTATAACTGACAAGTTTCCCTTTGTAGGCCCCGAATGCCTGAAGGACGTTGCCGGTTATGACATGACGCAACTTCCTGTCAACCGTGTTTTCCTTGATCACCGATTCCCACTTAGCTAAAAGAGCTTCCTTTTCAAGATGTGGTAACCCAACACTTGCACCAATAATAGCCCTTACGTCTTGTGAATAACTTGCAGGAATAGCAATGTATTTGTTACCACTCGCCAGAGCGAAGCGCAACCGAATGGCACTTGGCACGTAGGGGTTCTTCTTTTTTTTGTCGATGAGAAATCCTAGAAATATTGCGGGAACCAGCTCTTGACCACCTTCATAACTATTTACCGGATAGTTAAGATTTCGTCCGACATACAATGAATTGAAGATCGACTCAAGGTATTGCTTCCGGTTGTTGAAAGAGCGTTTGAGTTTCTCTTCCGCATCAGCCATTGCTTTGTGCAGCTCATGTGTTCTCGCTTTGATCGCCTCTTGTGCTTCTCCTGCGTCCCCCTTCTCAATCAGTCTTTGAATTTTCTTTTCTTGTGGGATGCGCTGCATCAATTCCTCATAATATGCAACGTTATTGGCTATCGCGGTTTTGAGATGTTCTTCAATGTAGCCCTCATACTCTAACTTGATTTCCCTTTGCAGTTCCCTTCCATCTTTTCCTTGAAGTGATTCAGTAAGGAGATTGTTAATTTCCAGGCTGGTGAATGGTTTCTTAAGGACATTGGCCATCACAGTTTCCAAAATACTATCATCCCCAAATTCGCTGGAGCCTCCTTTGCCAACAATTACTGTTCTGGTTGATTTGACTTCGGCTTTTAAATCCATAGCCTCCACTTCCAGGTCGTACTCACCTGTCTGCTTGAGATATTCGACAAACTCATTGTACCGAATTGATATTTCATTATAAAAATCTTGCTGCATTGCCGTAGAGAGAACGGCAACACGGCCTGACACTTTATGAGCAGCATCCTCCAACTCAGCGCCATCAACTTCGCGGGTAGCCAGTCCCAAAGGGTCATCAAGAAGAATGTTGACTTCCTGATTTTCCTTTAAGTATTCAGCAACGATCCGGTCACCATACTTATTCAGAAAGTCAGGCACATCCAGGATTTTGGTAGACGACTTCTGATTGGAAGTTGTATTAGCATCAAGTGATTTTAATTTCTTTTGAAGCATCATCATCAAACGCTTCTCCGCGGGAATAGCAGAGTTCACATAATCATAGATCGGCTTGAAGATCTGCCCAGTGCGGTTTATCCGGCCACGCTTTTGAACTTCGGTGTTAATATCCAACTCCGCTTGCAACACGATCATGACTCTTTGCTTGACCTGTTCTTTTGGAACTTTCGGAGTTATGATAGCATGAGCTGAAGCACCGGTGCTGCCGGATTGATTAATCAGTAGCACATCTACTTCGTTGTTATTGAATTGCCGGAACGCATCGTTTGTATTTACGCGTTTGCGGGTAATGACAAGAGCCTTATTTGTTTTCGGATTGATCTGAAGCTCATATTTACGGCCTGTAACTTCTGCTACCTTGTAACCGGCTTCGGTGATCTTTCTGATGATGACATCAATCGGAGAGATGGTAATTCCTGTTGCCGCCTCTTTTATCCGGTCACTTATCCGATTGTACTCATACTGTGCTTCGATTGGGAATTCAGAGATTTCAAACTTTTTGAAAATCTTCTGGCCATCCGCATCGGTTTCCGTATAACGCAAAATTCCATCCAAGCCTTTTTGAAGGACTACCGAAAAATCTGCATTGATCGTGTCGCCATCTGTTACAGTCAAACCCGAATCTGTTTCCATCTGCTCAATGAAACTTCCCATTGTACTTGCAAATGCAATGACAGGTTTCTTTCCTTCTTTGAGTCTGGCTATTGCACGTTCAGCAACGGCTTCAGCTTTGATACTGAATAGCATTTGATTGATCACATTGAAAACTTTAGAGAAGTACGGCAGATTGTCTACCCCCGCTTGTGAGGTTCCTTCCCGTATCTCTACTTGCTTTCCCTCTGCAACAGCTATGTCGTCAAGTTCATCAACAATCGCATCTACATATGTTGTCTGAAATTTGATAATGTCCCGGATGATGGAAGTAATGTTGTCTGCGACAGCCTTGTGTTCTTGTTCCTTCTCCTCAAGAGTAATGTAATTAACCTCAACACCTTCAAATGATCGCTCCCTCCGGATCATCTGGCCCTCTGATACCAACTGACTTGCGAGTATCTCCTGCAATGCTACACCTCCTTTTGTGATCGCTTCAATAAGGGCATCCCTTGACATGCTCGCATCGCGAATCGAAGTCTTCATCGCATAGATAGGCATGTTATCCGGACGTTTAGCGAAGGTGGCAGAAAGAAAGACTACTCCACGAGCTTTCGACAATGCCGACTGCATGAAGTTTCCCGTGTTGCCGGAGCCAGAAGAATTATGCGCTTCATCCATGATGACGATGTTATCCTCGGCAATAGCGTTCAGAAAAGCAGGCTTGGTCGGTTTCTTGTCAGGTGAATTGAATTGTGAATAAGTAGCGACGACAAAATTGAAATTCTTCGGCACTTGCTTTCCTTCAAATATTCGCGCCTGATCAGCAGCAGGTAAAGCTTGATAAACCACTTCTCCATCTTCGTCTTTGATGTCAGTTTTGCTTTCGCGGGAGTTCACAATAAAAGGAACCAAATGAGCGGAGCTGATGGCAGCCAGGTCACGATAAATATCAGAGAACAGGTTTGCCTTTTCGGTAATGAAAACTGGCTGAACACCCAGTTCAACTCCATAACGAATAATAGATGCTGCAATACGACCTTTGCCAATTCCGGTTTGGTCTCCTATGATCATCCCAACACCGCGTTCCTCGATGTTATAGATTGACATTGCCGCCGCATCAATTTGTTCAGCGGACAATGCTTTACAAAGCTCTACTTTGCTTCGATAGTTGAGTTTGATCCTCACGTATTCGTCAATGTCGCCACCAACAGCTTCTTTAATTCTTTGAAGTGCAGCATGGGTCTCAAAGCCCATTGAATCCGGTACTACAGTATTTAGAACAACACAACTGCTCGATGCCGGAGTATATGGCATTCCAAGTTCATCGAAGCTCATAAGTTCAAGCTCCAGGGCAAGGGCCTGAGCTTCCAATTCAATTGTACTCATCGTAATTTCTTTTCTCGGAGTTGTTACCCTCATTACTCTCTCAAACAGTTCTTCAAAGGAATCCACCACCTTATCTCTTTCTTCATTCTTCAATGGCGCTGCGCCATGTGGCTTTGACTTACGACCATCAATAAGGATCAACCTGGTATCGAACGAAGTACCCTGACGGGAATAGAGTTTATGACCATCTATTGGAATGATGTCAACAACATTATATCGGCTGAAAAGGTAATTGAAGAAGAAACGGTTCTTTCCTTTCTGTATTCTTCCTTTCTTGTCGTAACGTGTGTGACCACCAATTATGATTGCAGCCTTCCCGTTGTCTTTCATACAATCCAGTGCGCGCAGCCCCATTAGATGGTCGAGGACTTTGATTCTGAACGTCTCGTATTTCACATCACGATCCAACAGACCGAAGGGAGGATTGGTCAATATTGCATTGAATCTCTTTTCAAAAACTGTAAATGGTTTAGTGGCATCTTGCTTCAGCACCTGCTTGTATCCTTGAGCTTCAAGATTTGACCGTCTTAGATTGTCGATTTCGTTTACAATAACTTTTGATGGATGTGCAGCAATGGTTAGCAGGCCATTTCCAGCAGAAGGTTCGAATACTGTAATATCATCGTAAGCATTGACGAATGTCCCAGCAAGGAAAGCAATTGGAGCTGGTGTGCTGTATTGTTGTAGCAGAATACTTTCACTCGTGCGATGGGAAAGGTTTACCTGCACTTCATAAAGCTCAACGATCTTCCAATATTTTTCCTCAATACTCAGAGGTTGAGATGCAATATCTCGGGCTTTATAAACAATAGCCAGTTCGGTGAATTCCTTGACCTCGGTTTTGTCTGTGATACCATATGTTGCTGCTAATTGTTCAATCGATCTTTTATTGTGCTTTACCAAGGCACCCAGGTCATTCAGCACGTGCTGAATGAATAACCCTTTCGCAACTATTTTTCCCCGCTCCTTCATCCCACAAACATTTTATTTATATCAACCCCTCGTCAGCGAATGAGTAATAGCCCGCCTTAGTCACAATCAAATGATCGAGGAGTTGTATCTCAAGTAAACGACCACCCTCTTTGATTTTCCTCGTCAGATCAATGTCCGCCTGGCTCGGTGTTAGATTTCCCGAAGGGTGATTGTGGGAGAGAATGATTCCAGAGCTTGCACTGGCAACACCGGTTGCGAAAATGATTCGCGGGTCAGCAACAGTTCCGGCAATGCCGCCTACACTGTGCTTATAATATCCAAGAATTTGGTTGGCCCTGTTCAGGTAGAGAACAACGAAGCTTTCCTGGAGCTGAATCGTATTTTTGTCAAATATTTTTTTCAGAAACTCGTAGCTATCTTTCGAGTGTGTGATTTTTCCCAAGAAGACTTTGCTTGAACGGTTATAGCGAATTTTAATTTCCGGTATGCCTTCTTTTGGTATCAGTCCGAGTCCAAAAACAATAGTTTCTTTCTGGGTCGTATAAGCTTTGATTTTTTTTAAATGCCTTCGCATATTTTCAACCGATTACGCGGTCCCTCTTTTTCGAAATGTAGGGGCGGGCATTAGGATTGGTTAATTATTCTGAATGCTTGTAAATGATTGTTAAATATTTTTAACGATTGTTAATGAATTTGTTTGATTTGACCCGGGTGTCTCCAGTTGGAGGTTGTAAAGGATACGTTAAGAAAAGTGAAATTATATGGCTTATGAAAATCAATTGATTGGGGTCTTTATTTATTCCCTCGGCATCGTGACCGGCAAACAAAACATAAAATTTGCCGACGCTATTAACCTTATTCAGCAAACACCATACGACAAGGATTTCGGGGACATCCTGGCGTATTGGCAGGGAAAAAATTTCCTGATCGAATTCAAGAGAGATGAAGCCGGCTTAAAGACAGAGGCAAAAAAACCAAAACGCGGAAGATTATTGCGTAAGGCCGTTGAAAACAGAGTAGTAGCGGAGCTTTCAATAAGATGTCATTTTATTGCTCATGCGATCAATACAAGCAAATCCTCGCAGATTGTGTTTAAGTCATATCTGCTTTTCGATAAGCCTGACACTCCTGTCATAGAGCATTCCAGCTTTGTTAACAAGCTCAAAGATCCAAGTTCTGCTTTAGGCATTTCTGATGGTAAGCAGTTTAAAATTTATTTAAACTGCTTAACAGAGGCCTCTGAAGCAGACACCGTTGTGTCTGGCCTTTTAGTTAACGCATCAGCAGACGGCAAAATCAGATTCCTGACATTCGAAAGTTATCATGAGCTTGCGTTGCGGTTAGGATTACTTAAACAACATTCTATTTCAACTTCTCCTAATCTTGAGAATGATCAAAATCAAAATCAGAAAAAGCATTCACAGCAAAACAAAGGCATAGGAATGAACTAACCTTATTGCGAGTTGCCAAAGAGCGATTCGCCATCTTCGGAAATCCAGGTCTGCTATTGTTTTAGCAGTTCTTCCACCTCATGCAGAGATAGTTTAAAGCGTTTCGGCATTCCGAAAATTCGAAATATGATAACAACTTGGTTGACGTTATAAAAATGACCATGCTTTTTGCCGATTTCGGCTTCGTGTTTCTTGATCCATCGCTGGAACGTTAACCAGCTTACGCCATAGAATTGCGCAAGCTGCGTATGATTATAAGGCTTTAATACGAAAATCTCAGTTTTCTCTGCGGTTCCGACACTTTTTGTCATTTCTGGCTTCATATCTTTCATTTTTAAGAGGTTATTTACGCTGTTAAGTAACCCTTACAAATAGTGTTAAGGGATGTTAAACATACAATGACCATGTTGACAAAGACTGTCATCGGAAACAGAATCAAAGCGCTAAGGCTTGAAAAAGGCCTTTCTCAGGAAGAATTTGGAGAGCCGTTAAAGCTCAGCCGTTCGGCACTTTCGCAAATTGAGAGCGGCCTGACATTTCCCTCGCTGGAAACGCTGGACAGGCTTGTATATCACTATTCCCTAAGCTGGGATGATTTAATGCTAAGCCGTAAACAATCATCTTCGAAGAGGAAAGAAACAGAAGTTAAGACCTTAGTGACAACGGTTGACAATTCAGGAAAAGACAATATTGTATTAGTTCCAGTCAAAGCGCAAGCTGGATATTTATTGGGCTATCAACAGCCTGAGTTCATCGAGACGCTTCCAACTTTTTGGCTTCCAGGATTAAGTCATGGAACGTTCAGGGCTTTTGAAGTCAATGGCTACAGTATGCTTTCCGATCGAGTCGGATTTTTCCCCGGAGATATTGTTGTGGGCGAGTATGTTGAAAGACTGGAGGACATAAAGGACGGTCAAGTTTACGTGATAGTGAATGACGCACAAGAAGTCGATGACATTGTCCTCAAACGTTGCCTTAATTACATGAAGGATGGGCTAATAATTTGCAAATCCGATAATAAAGATCCGCAGTATCCAACATTTCCGTTACAAGCAGAGAACATCAAAGAAGTTTGGCGATTTAAAATCAAACTTACCCGGCAGGCTCCAGAACCCTCCGGACTGAATGATCGTGTAAATCATCTCGAAGGTGATATTGCATTGCTAAAGGATCAACTGAAAAAATTACTCTCCAAGTAATTTCGGAATTCAGTTCATGCATTCTTGAACATTTCTTCCACTTCCTGCATGGTTATTTTGAATCGCTTTGGTATTCCAAAAATTTTGAAAATTTTCAAAACTTGGTGAATGTGATAAAAATGACCTTGCTTCTTCCCAATCTCCTGTTCTTTGTCCTTTATCCAACGTTGAAACGTTAGCCAGCTTACATTGTAAAGTTGAGCAAGCTCTTTGTGCGTATACGGTCTTAACACAAATACTTCGTTGCTATCATCATCCTTATTCTTCCTCACGTCCTTCATATAGCTTCGGGTTAATTTTTTTTAAACTGTTGCTAATATGAACGTGAAGAAGAACGTTGATGTAACGATTGTAAATGATTATGAATGATTTTGAACGATTATGAATGATTTGGTGCGATTCCGATTTGTTCATATTCCCTATTTTTAAAAATTGAAAACTCATTCCACGATAATCATGGGAATCGGGTCGGTATTAATGAACAATTGGAGTTGGAGGTCTTGATAGCATAGAGAGAGGTAAATGATAATAAATAAGAACGTTAACAAGAGTCAAGAAATTTTGCGGGTGTAAGGAATTTTTTCCTTGCCCTGATAAAGTGCCCCGAATAGTCCATCTAATTAAACCAATCATGACAGATCAATTAAGTCCGCTTTCCTATGATTATGTGTTCAATCATGTCTTCAAAAAGCTTTGTGACACGTTTGACAAATACCGAGACCTTATTCCAGCGGTAGAAGATGTTGAAAGTGCAATTACTTCAAAGGATAACCACGATCCATTTAAAATCACAATGGACGTAATCGAAATGCTGAAGTTACATGCAGAGAAGTCCGATCTAGTTCAGGAAGTGTTTGAGAATGTCCGTCAAGATTTCTGGCACGGGGTAAGCCCGGAAGAAGTGAAAAAGCATCCCGGAAAATATTACATTGATTCAATAGCGGATTAGGCTCGATTGAGATCTGCTCGGGTCCAACTACTCGTTCTCCAACCCGACCTATTTTGTGGGGCGAATCTGAACCGCTAAAACAACTTTAACACAAACTGGCTTGCCATCTTTTTTTCCCGGTGACCATTCAGTTAAAGTTCGGGCATGTTGAATAACGTAACTCTTGCATTCTTCGGTTGATGGTCCAACAACTTCTACGCTTGCAATCTTGCCCTCCTTGTCAATGACCCAGATTACTTGTTGCAATTCTTCAGGTTTGCAATCCTTATTTATCTTCAATTTATAGAAGTCAGTCGTTAGCTCCTGATAACTGCTCTTGTACTTTGGCATTTCGTCAACAATTCTATACACGGTGTCACAGGCATTTGACTGTGGGTAGCTTTTGCAACTAATCAGAAGCAAAATAAATATGATAGTTAGAAATCTCATCGCTCGTTTTTTAACTCTAGCTCGTTCAACGATTAATTCGTAACAACACACTTGGAGGCAGAATTCCAGGTGGATTTTCGATAGGGCCTGCGACAGATGAAGGTAAAGAAGTGAATGGGCCCGCTGTCTGATAAGACTTATTTCCGCGATCGCTTGTCCGTATTCCTTCACCCATCCTCATTGCGTGTGGAGTTTCGTAAGTATCATTGACATATTTTTCCTCATTATCCAGGTATCCGGGAGAGTCCCTGCCACTCATTTGGTTTTGCAATGCATCCATCTGTTGAAGATACCTTTCATCACCGGTCTCTCGATACTTTTGGGCCAGCTCATAGTACGCCATATTTATTCGTGCATGACCACCCTCATGAAGCAACGTTGTAGCAGGACTTTGCCGGCCACCTGTATTTGTTTCAAAGCCAACTAGGTCATTATAAGTCGTTCCTGCATATGGTGTGCCAATTAAACCTGTAGTGGTTATATAATCGCTCATATTTTGCTGATTATCCAATTGATCCATAGATACGTAGCTAATGCCCCAATTGAATTCCTTATGGCCCGCTAGCTCTGCAATTATGTTATTATCACCGGTAGGATTTGCTATTAAATAGTCTAATTGTGCCACAGTGTTGGCTACAAATGAGTTGTTCCCTTCATAAGCGACACCTTGCTCATACCGGTATTCTTTTTTCTCGCCATCCTCTTCGTAATAAATTGTAATGTAAGCACCAGTTGGATCTGTGAACAAAACGGGATTGTTTCCCGCAAAATTGTACGGGCTGACGCTGTAATATTCTTCAGACAATGGGTCTGGTGAAAGCCAACGGCTGATAACTTCTGGCTGCAAAGTAGCCTCAGAGTAAGAGGTATCATACTTTACGAAATATTCGAGTTTTCCTGTGATGGTGTTTAATATGACCGAGCCAATTTGAACCAACGTGTCTTGATCAAAGAATTCTTCGTATTTGCCTTGACTGAGAGTTCCAACCCTGACCTTGTATCCATATTCTTCGAATGGCTGCTGAGCAGAAACACTAAATGATAGCAATAGTATGACCAGCAGTAGGCAAGCGTAAACTGACTTCATTTCTTTTGAGCGTTTAAATTTTGAATTTCTTTATTAGTGTACTTTTCTCGTTCGTTTGCAAGATCGGAAAGCCACTTGAGATACATTTCCTGTGGCATTCTCCTATATCCTAATTCATGAATATAAAGGTACAGGCTTTGCATATCATCGT
>JBMOKS010000145.1:0-3247 GCA_049324355.1 Bacteroidota bacterium | reverse complement strand
ATCATTACCCGATCATATTCAACCCGGTAAGACGAATTCATTCGGCATGCAGCTTCTCGACGTGTTTGTAAAACAATTGGGGGGCGTGTTCGAGATTATTCGCGGAAAAGGTACTATATTCCAGATACGCTTCTAACCCTCTCGAAGTGATGTCTAAAGCTGGTATACTTATCGTTGAAGACTCATTTATAGTAGCCTTCCACCTCCAAAAAACGCTGGAGAGTGAGGGATACAACGTCATAGGTACAGAAACATCCGGTGAAGCTGCATTGGAGTTGATCAAAAGCCGAAAACCGGATCTGGTACTAATGGATATCATGCTGAACGGCCAGCTTGATGGCATTGAGACATCGCGGCACATTAAAACCAAATATAACATTCCCGTTATCTACATCACTGCCCTCACCGATAAAGAAACCATTCAGCGAGCGAAGATCACCGAGCCATATGGCTATCTCACCAAACCCTTTGAAGACCGCGAGATATTCACGGTCATCGAAATGGCGCTGTATAAACATGATATAGAGTCCAAACTCCGGCAAAGCGAAGAGAAATATTTTTCTACGGTGCGGTCCATCAGCGATGCGGTGATCGTGATCGATGATGATTACGAGATCAGTTATATCAATCCCAGTGCCGAGGGCATCACCGAGTGGGTATTATCCGAAGCGCAGGGTCGTAACGTATTCGATGTTTTGCGTTTGAAGGATATCGTCACAGATGAATTCCCGGTCAATCCGATCCAATGTACTTTGGGCCACAGTCACACCAATGCTATTCCCGAAAATCTTGTTCTAATCTCGAAGCATGGCAAAGAAAAACCCATCGGTGAAGGTAGCATGAGCCCCGTGGTGGATTCCAAAGGCAGATTCATGGGGCTCGTGATCATTTTTAAAGATCTTCGTGAAAAGGCAGAACACGAAAGATTAGCCAAAGAGTTTGAGAAAAAAAGACTGGCCGCAATTCTCGAAGGACAGGAGACCGAACGAAGTCGTATCGCAAAAGATCTTCATGATGGACTAGGACAAATGCTGAATGCCATCAAGATGAATGTAAGCATTATGGCGAATCAGGATCCAAAGGCCAAGATACTGTACAAGCTGATCGACGAGGCCATACAGGAGTCTGTAAGAATATCGGAAAACCTGTTGCCCTCAAAATTGAAAGATTTTGATCTGGCAACATGTCTCAATTCACTGTGCAATCAGATACAGGATTCGTCGCATACACCGATTATTTTTGAATCACTCGGTGTGACACATGACGTCGGCCAAAATCAAAAAATTAATCTCTACCGCATCGCTCAGGAAGCTATCAATAACGCCATCAAACATGCCGGCGCCACCAATATAATCGTGCAGCTCAACGAAGAAGGCAACAAGGTTCAGCTCACGATAGAAGACGACGGAAAGGGCATTGTCAAAATGCACACAATAGATCAATCAAAGCACCACGGCCTTGCCAACATGCGCGAACGAGCGGAGATCATGGGCGGCAAGCTTACCATTGAGTCAGACACCAATCGCGGAACGTTAATCATCGTTGAAGCACCTTTGAGAAATAAAGATCACCTCAGTCATGCCGAAGCATAAAATATTAATTGCAGACGACCATTCCATGGTTCGCGACGGCGTAAAAAATTTAATACGCCAGAATAAAGATCTCACTGTAATAGGTGAAGCGGAATCAGGCAGCCAGACATTAGAACTGTTTGATTCGCTTAAGCCCGATCTGTTGATATTGGACATTTCGATGCCCGATATGAATGGAATGGAAGTTTCAAAAGAGATATTGGCGAAAGATCCCACAGCTAACATCGTTATCCTTTCCATGTACGACGATGAAGATTACATCAGCCGCTGCCTTGAATACGGTGTAAAAGGATACGTCGTTAAAAACGAAAGCGGCAGTGAGCTCGATTATGCCATCAAATCAGTACTTCAGGGAAAAAACTATTTCAGCCGCCAGGCTCAGGATGTGATCTTTAAGAAGTATACTCAAAATGTTTCGCGCAAGAAGCAGCGGGAAGACACGGTGAAGCTCACCAAACGTGAAGTGGAGATCATCAAGCTAATTGCCGACGGGCTTACCAGCCAGCAGATGGCTGATAAATTATTCATTAGTCCGCGTACAGTCGAAACGCACCGGGCAAATCTTATGAAAAAGGTCGGCGTAAAAAACGCCGTTGAACTTGTCAAAAAAGCTCAGCAGCTGGACCTGCTGTCGTAACATCTGCGTATTTATACTGACCCCGGAGCCGTAAATGTACGATGCCCAAAATGCAAAATAGCCTGTATTGAAAAGAACGCCCGCTTCGGACAACTTGCCTCAAACTTATTCGCAAAGTGTCTGGCAGAAATATCAAATTACCCGCAGTCGTAAATCCTGAAAGTCAGTTCATCTCCTCTGCTTGCTACCAGGACATCTTTTGGAATATTTTTCATATCAATAACCTCGGTGTGGCACTTACCGACATCGACGGCAAGATGTTGCTGAGCAATCAGGATTTTATTACTAAGGTGCTGGAAGGATCATCTCCCATTGATCTTTCTCATTATGTCGGCGATTTGGGCACTTTTCACGTGCTTACGCCGGAGTTGCGCGAGATTACCGTCCAATCACAAAACTACGTTATCAAACTGTGTCGGATGACGTTGCGCGAAAGCGCTGCCGGGGCTGCTTATTTGTGGCTGGCCAGTCCGGAAATTGATCTCCGCAAGAATCATCAGATCATTACATTAAAGAACCTCTATCGGTCTTTTATCAATAGTACATTTGAGTTTATTTTCAGAACGTCTACGACAGACAAGCTGCTATTCTCAAACAAACATTTCATCAAGAGTCTGGGCTTCGAGAATTACCGTGTGGCGAAAACCATAAGTGTTAGCGAGCTCTTTCAGGACGCGGTGGTCTATACCACACTAAAACAACGCATTTTCACCGAAAAGAAAATAACGAATGAGACCGTTCACTTCAAAACCCGCGATGGCAGGAGGCTCGTGGGTCTGGTAAACTGCCAGTTGCACAACGATGAAAAAGGAAAACCTGTTTTCAACTGGACGGTATTGGATATATCGCAGCGTTTTGAACATGAGGAAGACCTCAAACAAAAGAACGAGCAGTTGGCCAAAGTGAATGCGCAGATGGAGAAGTTTTTGTACAGCACCTCGCACGACCTCCGTTCTCCACTCACGTCTATTCTGGGGCTGGTCAATTTGATGCGCATGGAATTAAAGGACGATAATAT
>JBMOKS010000144.1:0-3258 GCA_049324355.1 Bacteroidota bacterium | reverse complement strand
TATAGTATTTTATTTACCGCATTAAATCTGATTTTTGACTTAGTTAAATTGTCTCTCAGACTAGCTGATACAAAAACAGGAAATACGTTCGGTTTTGATAAAAATTCATCCAATTTTTTTGTATAGGTTTTTAAAATTAGTTTTAGACTTGCATCATACCCTCTGAAGGTAACCACAATTTTTTTGTGCTTATCAAAATAGTTATCGTAAAGGATTAGTGCATCATGTCCAAATTGACAATGAATGATGTCTGGATTATGTTTCTTTATGAATTGTTTAAATTTTATGGAGAAGAAAGGGTTGTAATAATTGAAAAGAATATCAGAAAGCTCTAAGCGTTGTCGGAATTTAGATAAAAACTGGCCTTCTGGATACGATAGTACAGTTACTAAACCGTGAGCCTTCATTTCCTCAGATTTGATATTTGAAATAAAGTGATTACATAAGACATGGACTTCGACTCGACTTGAAATGTTCTCGATTTGAGATTGAATGAAAGGTGAGTTCCCAAATGTATATATGTAATAGAGTACTTTAATTTTTTTCATTGCGTGCCCAGATATGGAAAACAAATAAAGACCAAAGTTTATGGGTGTGGTCCACTTTTCCTTTGTGATGCTCCTCAATTAGATGCTCAATGAAGTTGTAATCAAAATCAATAAGACTTTGCCTTCCTCCAAGTACTACCTCTTTTAGCATAGGACCAAGTTCGCTCCGGAACCAATCGCCCAAGGGTACCCCGAACCCCATTTTATTTCGATGAGTGAAAGCTTTCGTGAAATATCGTTCTGCAATCTCTTTTAGAATGGACTTTGTTCCAGTTTTATAAAAGAGTTGCTCAGGTTTTAAAGTGGCTGCAAATTCGGCAAGGTCTTTATCCAGAAACGGACTGCGCATTTCTAATGAAGCATACATAGAAGCTCTGTCAACCTTAACTAAATAGTCATTTAGCAGCCTTGTTTTTAAAGATGCAGACAGCACATTGATCAGATCGCTTGATGAGTTTGGAGAGAACTCTTTCCAGATGTATTGATGTTCATTTTTCAGAGACTCAACAAAAACCTGGTTAGGATATAACCTTTGGAGATCATCTTCCGTGAAGCCAAAGCTTCTATCTAATAGAGTATAAGCTGGGTGTTTTGTGTGCTCAAGCAATTTTTTTAAGAACTCAGTTCTGTAGGTTGGATAGACCTTGCTCAATATTTCAGCAAAAGGATATGTAAAGCCAAACCGCTTAACTTTATCAAACTTGTGTGTGAAGTAGTATGAATAATATCCAGCAAAAAGTTCATCTCCGCCATCTCCACCAAGTACTACTTTTTCATTTTTCGAAATTTCTTTAGACATCAGGTACGTTGGGATCATCGAAGAATCTGCAAAAGGTTCGCCATATTCTAGGATCAACTCATTGATGTTTGTTAAGTTTTTAGGATCAATAATAAGTTCCGTGTGATCTGTATTGAATCTATTCACTACTTGCCTGGCATACGGAAGTTCATTAAATAGTTCTTCCTTAAAACCCACCGAGTATGTCTTTACTTTTCCGCGTGTGTTTTCTGCCATTTTAGCAACTACTAATGAGGAGTCTATGCCACCACTCAGTAATGCACTCACATGAACATCAGCTACAAGTCTTTTTTTTACTGATTCATTTAACAGAAATTCTGTCTTTTCAATAATCTCACCTCTTGATAATGTACAGTCTTCGGTGTAATGTAGTTCCCAGTATGCTTTGTAAAGTGAAATACCGATGCTCTCAAACTTTAAGTAGGTTCCGGGCTTTAATTTTTTTATTTCTTTCCAGATAGTGGCTTCGTGAGGTGTAGAGAGTTCAGCAAAATAGTAGCCAAGCGCATGCAGGTCCAAGTTTCTTGGAATGCTTTTTATCTTTCCAAAACTTCGGATGTCAGAACTGAACGCAAGCTTTTTATTCTCTGCGTAATAATAGAGAGGCTTCTTGCCAAAACGATCACGTGCAAGAAATAGGGATTCATTTTGTTTATCAAACAATGCAAAGGCAAACATCCCATCAAGCTTTTGCAACATAACTTCAATGCCCCAACACTCAAAACCATTTAAAATTACTTCGGTATCAGAATTGGTTTTAAAGTGGTGCCCTCTATTGCTTAATTCACTTTTTAATTGATGGTAGTTGTAGATCTCCCCATTAAAAACAATAATGGTGCGCCCAGAGCTACTTATCATTGGTTGATGCCCATTGATTGAAAGATCAATGATACTGAGTCGTCTGTGGGCAAAGGCAATCTTGGCATTATTTGTTTCCAGAAGTAATTCACCCTGATCATCGGGCCCTCGATACCTAAGAAAAGCAGATGCCTCCCTAAGCTCTGATTGCTCGGGGAAATAGTCTCCCGTGAATGATATTCCGCCAGCTATTCCACACATAAGGTCAACTTAACAAAGATTTTCTTAAACAGTAAAGCAGGGTCCTAATATTTACAAACTTTAAAGGTCTCGATTTGATTGCTAAAATCGATGCACTTATAGCTTGTCTGTACAGCCTACTGTACATAAAACTTGATGCATATTCCCGATATATTAATGAAGGGTCATTGTGATAGGGAAGAAGTGTATCCTCTACAAATTGGTTCACAGGAGTGACTTCTCCTCTGTCAAGATAGTCATTTTTGTTTTTAGCTCTATCTCGTGCCAGCCAGAGTACCAATTGGTGGCTTATGGCCCGTTTTGGGCTAATTTTTTTTGAATTACTATTGGGTTGTTGCCTGTAAGAGTATAGGTATTCTGGAATATTTATGGAAACATATTTTTCTGCAATTCGATAGGTCCAGTCATAGTCTTGATAAGCGAATTCGTTAAAGTACTCTCTATATCCACCAATAGTTTTAAGGATCATTTTTTTGAACATAACGGTTGCTCCATTGAACTGACTTTTAACTGGTAGATTTTCAAGGATTGACTTGTAGCTTAATTCTCTTTCATCGTTTCTTATAAAGGCGCCAGATTCATCAACAATTTTCGCGTAAGAGCCAATCATTGCAGCATCAGGAAAAAGATTGAATGCATTAATTAATTTTTGAAGCCTGTCAGGTGAGCAATAGTCGTCAGCGTCTTGAAATGTAATGAAGGACCCAGCACATTGGGCGAATAGAAAGTTGCAGGTTCTTAAATATCCAAGATTATTTTCGTTTCTAAATTTTCTTATTCTTGGGTCGTTAAATTGATTGAGGATTTGAGAGGTGTTATCAGACGAACAATCGTCACAAATCAAAAGCTCCC
>JBMOKS010000143.1:1616-3262 GCA_049324355.1 Bacteroidota bacterium | reverse complement strand
TGTCTTTGCCGACCAATGGAAAGAAGATCGTTGCGGCTTATTATTCTTCAGCTACTGATTCTGTAATCGCGGGCGACGAAATTGGCATGATTTACCGGTGGTCGGCGGAGGGTGGCGATGTGCTGAGCAAAAAGCTTGTTGCGAAAGTTGATTGTCTTACTTATGCCGGAAAGGGGGAAACATTTTCATTGACGACAATGGGCGGAGCAGAGGTCGTTGCTGTCTCTGCAAATGACCTAACCATTCGGGACACATTCAAGATACCAGCGTCACTGGACGTCACCTGTTCTGCGGTAGACGTGGATCGTAAGCGCGCGGCAATTACGGGTGCTGAGAAAAATGGTGGTTACAACAGCACCTCAGTGTACATAGTCACTAATACGGAAGAAAAAAAACTAGGTGAAGTACAGGGGCTTTCCTATTTCATGACGCTGAGTGGTGACGGCGAGAATGTGCTATTGGGGTCGCTGGATGGAGAGCTTGGTTTGTTTAACATCGAAACGGGAGCACAAAAGAAATATGTGATGGATAGAAAGGACATGGCTACTTCAGTAGCGATCTCACCAGACAATACGGTTCTTGCCGCTGGCGATGGAAAAGGAATTGTACATGTCTGGGATATTGAATCAGGCGAGCTAAAATTTGAAATCGGAGACGATAATGACAACATTAGTTCGTTAGCATTCGATGGTGAAAGTAAAAGCCTATATTCAGCATCGAGAACGGGTAAAGGAATAGGCTACTTGATCAACGGAAAATATGATCCTGTTGTTCTTAGAGGAAAGGAATTCGACAGCGATTCAATCTTTACATCTGTAAACGGAGATCTGCTTGCGTTGACCTCAGCAAGGGGAAGCATGGAAATTTGGGATGTCTCCAAATATCCACCTGTGTTTCTAAATAAATTTGCTTCCGATCAATACACAGAGGGAAACCCAGACATTGTAAGAGCGGTGGCTTTTGGTGCTAACCACGACAGCGTCCTGTTCTCAGTTGATCCCGGGCAGCTCATGTTGTGGCGTTTTTTGGACGACAAGCCAGCGCTGCTTGTAGAAAAAAATGAAAAATGGGCTAAGGCAATACGGGCGATAGATGAAGATCACTTTCTACTTGCATATGATGACGGCAGCTTTTTGCAAGTTGACTCAAGTGGCAATAAAACGCCACTCAATTTTGGACTTTCTTCCGTGGGCTCGTTTGAGTATGTGAGTCGAAAAAACGCCATAGTTGTGTCGGACCGGTACGGTGATGCAGTTTTAATCGATTTAAAGACCGGAACGCTCAGCGCGAGTTACAAAGAAGCAGGAAGAAAATATGGAACATATAGTGAGGGTAATCTCAAGTTGAGCTCCGACCAAACTACCGCATGGGTGGTCGGAAATGACAATATTATCCGGGGTTGGACTTTGGATAGTCGGGAGCTGTTTGCAAAGATAGAAGCGTCTAAAAACCTCCACGGTGAAACCTTACGTTTGGCGGATGGATACGTTGGTTTTGTCGATACGGCAACAGGCTATATTTACGATATTGGGGCTCGCCGAAAATTTGATCTTACCGATCCGATGGGAATCGCGGTTCTGGACTTTTTGAAGGATAAGCGTGGATTTATTAATGTCATTTCAATGTCCGCGCGAGGCGATATTAGG
>JBMOKS010000143.1:0-1606 GCA_049324355.1 Bacteroidota bacterium | reverse complement strand
GAAAACGGCAGTGATAAGCCCTACTCATATCGATCATTGGGGAAATACTTTGGCGATTCAACTGTCTTTTCCGATATTGCTTTTATAGAGAAGAACGACATTCTGTGCGCAGCGATAGGTAGCGGTGCGACTTGCTTCCGACCATTTCCCAAAGCTGCCGATATGTTGACGGAGATTAAAACGATTTTACCAAAGCAATCGCAGAATTTAACTAAAGCAGATCTGCAATCGTTTTATCTTCCAATAGACTCCATTGGAGAAAAAGACAACACTGTAGCGCTGACGGCGGCCTTGCTCCTGGAAAAACTCGGCATCAACTGATGATTGGTGGATTAGTTGTAAATTGCGCATTGGTCCGATCAGCATGCCCAAAAGGAGTTGGAAATGTCAGTTTATGTAAACCTTGACCCCCAAATCAAAGCCTATAAAAGTATAGTTGTTTCGCACACACTCATTCGATACCACATACTGGTTTTTACTTTTTTACCACCTATTTTTCCCTTTGCCCTGGTTGCAAAATACATCCTTCGGGGTTTGGATAGTCAAAGAAAATATACACTGATAACCGGGAAAATATTTTTTGTAGCCCTCGCCTGCTTCGAAACTATTGGCATCATATTGATAGCTTCATCAATGTCCGATGGCATGGGTGAACAACAATTAAATGACCTCCGGCTTTGCCGGAGGTCATTTAATTGAAGCGAACTCACAAAGAGAGAAATTTGAGCAGATTATCAAGGAACTCCCTTTCGAAATAGCGCAATAAGCTGTAAATGACCCAAGCCTTTCTGCTCGAGTCCGGTTGCAAGCACATACGGCTCGCTGCCACGAGCAATGAGCGGAAAACTGGCACAGACGGAAGCGTCGGAACGATTGATGTCAGCTTGGGTGGGGCGTTGGATGGAACGGTTAAACCGACAATTGTCATTTTGGCTAAGTAACTCTGGTCTCGACCATTACTTGCAGAGTGACAAAGTGGGTTTTTTGAACGTCCGCTATCCTGTGTCGACACATATGCATTCGAAAATAGTTCACTGACTGCTTTTCGCCCATCTGAGCCATTCACCAAGAATGCACATTGAGCAGAAATGGGTAGGAGAGCATACAGGCAGTATTTATTACCGTGTAATATATATTGTCCGAAGATCGAGTTTTCCATCCTAACTGGTCGATCAAATTGAACATACAGCGGGTCATAGCCCTCATATTACCAACCATTTTCTCGTCCTGGTTTATCGAGCGGCTGGGTTGAGCTTTCTCGCTTCCTGCGCCTGACCTTTTCGACTTGGGGCATTTTGGCTTCGTTTGTAGCCAATTTCTTTTTGCTTCTCCTGAACATACTGAAGTACTACACCCAGTCTCTTGTTATTCACAATTTCTGTCGGGGTGACGGCGCTCACTTTATCAAAGACGGAAAAGGGGAGAAGGCGACCATCATGCCGAATCTCAACCGTGCCATCCGGATAGTCGTATATCCGTACCTTCTTTCGTTTTAGTCCCAAGGTTAAATCATCGGGCTCCAGAATATAGACCACGCGATCATACTGCACTGTGAGACTGTTACTGACGGTACGTTCCACTTGCCACGTCAGCGCATCATCAAGAT
>JBMOKS010000142.1:0-3271 GCA_049324355.1 Bacteroidota bacterium | reverse complement strand
GTATCCGTCGGACTTGTTCCTTTGTGTTTAAAAACCATACGGCTAAAATTTATCACGAGTTGAATCAGGCCGGGGAGAAAAAAGGCTAAGTTCGTGTGGTGTACACCCATTGTCGGCTAACTCCGGTGAAAAGGAACTTTATCGCCAACCTTTCGTTACATTTAAACGCTCGACTTTAACCCAGCATAATAGATGATCCAAACAGCTAAAACAGAAATCATTGATCCGTTGCTAAACAACATCACAAAGGTTGTGAATCTGACAGACGAACAGCAGTTGCTCATTTCAGAAGCGTTTACCATTAGAAAGCTCCAAAAAAAGGAATACCTGCTGGAAGCGGGCACAGTCTCCAATTTTTTGTATTTCATATCTTCAGGATGTTTACGTGCCTTCACGCTGGAAGACGATCGAGAAGTCGTAACGCAATTTGGCATGAGCGGCTGGTGTATCAATGATCTCCCAAGCTACCTCAATAAGCAACCGGCGAAACAATTCATTCAAGCCATTGAGCCATCCGTGGTTTTGCAAATACACCGGCACCGCCTGGAGGAATTGCTGGAGAAGGTCCCTCCTATGGAGCGATTCCTTAGAATTAAATTCGAAAATGCGCACGCTGTTCTTCAGGAACGTCACCTAAGAGCGAAAACGCTGACTGCACTTGAGCGATACGAGGAGTTTCGATTACAGTATAAAGATCTGGAACAGCGGGTCCCACAATACATGATCGCCTCCTACCTGGGCATAACCAAAGAGTTTCTCAGCCACCTCCGGGGAAGCCGGTGATTTTTATTAAGATACCTTAATTTTTTCCAATTCCCTTTGCGCGAATCTTGATCCCATAAACAAAACTAAAAGGATCATGAAACGGACAACTATTGCATTGACTAGCATGCTTTTGCTGGCAACCATTTCCAAGGGACAGGAGGTCGCCGGGAAGAGCCCTTGGGGAAAAGACGACGAGATCGGTACGTTGAATATGATGACAGCTGAATCCCGGCTACAGGCACTGGATGCTATAAAAGCGGGAAAAGTATATGACCTAAGCGTTGAGTACTTCGTGGGCATGCCCGGCTTCAACATGATGGGCGACCCCACGTACCAGTACTGGCTGACACACACACCACGGGGAACAATAAACGACAATCCAAATTGGCAAGGCGAGCAAATGAACCGAAAGGTAAGTTATACTTCCGATGCCATTTCCATGTTCACGCACACCGGAACGCACATTGACGCCCTGAATCATTTTGGACTGGAGGGAAAGATCTGGAACGAATTTTCGGCCGACGAAAATTTGGGAGACAAAGGATGGAAGAAGGCTGGCGCTGAGACCATTCCGCCTATTGTCGCGCGCGGCGTACTCATCGATGTGGCCGCCTATAAGGGCGTAGCGGTGTTGGAAAAAAATTACAGGATCACTTCCGAAGACCTTAAAGGATCGCTGCGAAAGCAAGGCGTGCAACTCAAAGCAGGCGACGTGATACTGATCCGAACCGGCCAGGCAAGACTCTTTGAAGAGGCCGGAAAATATGTAGACCACTATCCTGGCGTGAGCTTCGAAGCAATACAATGGCTGGTCGAAACTCAGAAAATTATGATCATCGGTGCCGACAACTTGGGGCTAGAAGCATTTCCTTCAGAAAGAAAGGATAATTGGGTTCCCGTCCACAGCTATCTCCTGGCTCAGAAGGGCATGATGTTCATGGAGCAGTTATTTCTGGAAGAACTGTCTGCAGAGAAGGTCTATGAGTTTGCCTTTATCGGGGCACCTCTAAAACTCAGAGGTGCGAGCGGTTCACCACTGCGGCCACTGGCACTACCCTATTACAAACAGTAGCCATTAACCCATGAGTAGCTGACCACCAAAAGTGTTCAGCTACCCTTCGTCTCATATCAAGGGAAAACAAGACATACCTTAGTGAATATTAGCATTTACCTTTCAAGGATCTTTCTGAACTCGTAGAAAATGCGTTGGAGTACCGATAGCTTTTCCGTGACGATCTCGGCATTGCCCTGCATTTCCTGCCTGAACTCGAGTTGCTTGTCAAAGGAGGTATTCAGGCCTTCGATCTTTATATAAATGGTGTAAAAATCCTGACCCTGCTTGGGCACGGCAGAAATACTGGCCACCTGCCCGGCTATACTTCCCCACTCGTGATAAGGATAGTTGTCAAGCTTAATGATGACGGGTTGTCCGATGGTCACCTTCCCGGAATTCTTTACGGGCATGGTAACTTTACCAATAAGAAATTCATTGTCGTTCGGAACAACGGTAAACAACACCTTGCCGGCTTCAACGTTCTGGTTGGTATTCCAAACGTCAAACAGGGTTACCGTACCCTTGATAGGGCTCTTCACAACATAAAGGTATTCCCATTGCGCAATTGAATTTTTCAGTCGTTGAATGCTTTCATTCGCCTGTTGGTTATAGGTGCGCGTAACCTCGATATCTTTTATTTCTGATTTTTCTCTGGAGCTTTCGAGGGTAACCAGCGTGATCTCGGTACTGGCAGCCGCCGCTTTTAGCATCTGCAGCTTTTGCCGATCGGATAAAATGCTTCTGGTGGCGAGTTCATAGTCCTGATCGGAGATCACACGCTGTTCAAAAAGATTTTTGTTCCGGAGATAGGTCTTTTCAGAAAGAACCAGTTCTTCCTTAAACAGGTTGAGCTGCTCACGCTGGCTTTCCAGGAGCTTGCGCTGGCCCTTCAGCTGCGAATCAAAAAGGGCTATCTCCCTCTTGTTCGGACTTAGATCATTATAGAGAACGTAGTTTTGAAGCTGCGTGATAAAAGTGTTGTAGTCAGACTGGATAGACCCCAATTGCAGCGTGGCAGGAAACATCACCAGTATTGAATCTATCGGCAGGTCAGGGCGCAACACAAAGGTATCGATCCGTTTGCTAAGCATGACAACATCGTGGAATCTGGCGGTATTTTCGATCACGGCCAGAACTTCTCCTTCTTCCACACGTTGGTTAGCGCGAACAAACACGTTTGTAAGCCTGCCGGAACTTCTGGCCTCCAGGTGCGCCGGCGGAATGCTTGTGGTAATGGAGACCCGCCCGGGAACCATGTCATGATAGCTGATCACCGCTGAGCCGAGCAGGATCATCACCACAGAAGTAAAAACCACGGTGATCCCCCAGCGCACGACCCAGGTGGGTGCTTTTCCCAGCAGGTCTTTTATTTCATCCGAACGCTGATCCAGTTCGCCTAATCTTGTTGTGTCGAGATCTTCGCGCATAAATCTATTGTTCAAGTTCCAGTTG
>JBMOKS010000141.1:0-3289 GCA_049324355.1 Bacteroidota bacterium | reverse complement strand
GTGTCGTCAAACCCTTCATCAAAAACGTGTACAGCATGTGGACCGGTTGTGAATGACGACTGAACAATAGAGGGTGCAACTGTAAGGCTATTACTGAAATCGTTCTTGAATCTGAAATCGACCTTCTTGTTCGCAGAAAACTGTCTCATCGATTGGTACTTCACAGATGGATAATCCTGAACCGGCCACCCCATAGGCCCTCTGAAGTAGGTGTTCTGTCCGCGCAAATCACCATTTTCAAAAATGTAAGGCTGCATCAAGCCTCCCAATCCTTGGGCGGTCACCTGGTACCGATCGTAGGCGGGAAGGGAGCCGCCTATGTGCCGGCTTTGGTCGTTTTGCCCATTGAAATCGATATTGGCCTCATCATTGTTTTCAACCGGTTCGAACAGGTCGTACATGTCGTTGGAAAAAGTGCGAAACTCGGCGCTGTTGTAGTCGACGTCGTGATCCCAATAATCTGAGTTCACGTTGTTTTTCGACGAATATAAAGTCCCATATGTATACATCGCGTCAGACTGGTCTGACCAGTAGCGGGTGTAGAAATCGCGTAGTGCGACACTGAATACCCAAAAGACAAAACCTCCCCTGTCGGTAGAATTAGAGAAACTTGAGATTTTACCGGCGCTGTTGTTTTGCTGGTTTAGCGTATATCCTGCGATAGTTGCTGTAGACCTGATACCTTTGGATGAAATTGAGAAATCAAGACTGGTATTAGCGCTCAACGTTTGAAATCCTTTATCAATCAAGACCTCTCGAACATTGTTCTTATCTTTATATTCATTCTTCTTATCAGCTCCCGGTTTGAGCTTTTCTTTTCTTTCGGCGGCGCTCATTTTCTTCGTTTTACCGAACCCTCCGCTGGCAAAGGCCTGGCCCATGGCGATCGGATTAATGCTAATGCCAACTTGTCCATTCGAGCTAAACCCTTTAAAGGTATCCTGAGTTTTAGCGAGCGTGTAACTTACACCTATACCCGTATTCGGAATGCTAACCCCCAAGGTATAAGTCTTGGTAGTGGTCTCGCCGCCATCCCAGTAGTCGCGCATTTCCCTTCTTGCGCCGGTATTGTCATCTGCAGCGCCATTTACCGTACGGTTGATCGCGCCCGGGTTTAGTGTCCAACCAAGTCCAACCCATGACGACTCCTGGTCATTCTTAATTCCCGCATGATATGACAATGACAATGGGTAACCTCCGGATGGCCCTGGTACCTCGAGCAACGGAATGTTGTACACCAGTTCCCCAGTAGCAAGATTCACCATATCAGTCGTGTCCACCGGCTCAAAGCTTGAAAACTCTGGCGCCGTAGGCCCCGCCGTCAACGCCCACGACACGGCAGGTGCTACGGTGTTGACCAACATTTCAACGATAAAAAAAACAGCGAATGATTTTAATAGAAGTCGGTTGCGGATTATCATTTTAGTTTTAGTTCTATGTTCTGTTCCATGTTCAAAATTCTATGCTCCGTTCTGTGTTCAAAGTTTCAGGTTCAATGTTCAACGTTCCAGGTTCAATGTTCAATGTTCCAGGTTCTATGTTCAACGTTCCAGGTTCTATGTTCAACGTTCCAGGTTCCAGCCAACCTTGAACTTTGAACCTTGAACTTTTACTTCCAACTTTGAACCTTGAACTTTTACTTCCAACTTTGAACCTTGAACTTTTACTTCCAACCTTGAACTTTTACTTCGAACCTCGAAACTAAAGTCACGTTCCCGATATCACGTTGAATTGAAGTCGCGGTACCTGATCGATATCTTTCGTCATAAACCTGAAGCGTTGATTGCCGGTGCCCAATCCAAATTCGTTGAGGTTGAATTGTATCCAGTCTTTGCCCAGGGATTTTTCTTTGTTGAAGACAAATAACAAATCTGTGCTCTCGCTCAAACCGTAAGTGCGGTTGAGCATAAAGTCCGCAACCGGTATAGTATCGTGTTCAGATGTGGTCAGCGTTACGTAGTCGCGCATGCGAAATGACAACGTCTGCACCAGCTCGCTATATTGATCCATATCGCCATCGCCTACCTGATGCAGCGCTTCTTCGCGAGAGCCATCAGCATCTCTTTTCGAAAGGCTTAAAATGAAGTAGTGATAGTTTGCATATTTTTTCTTCAGCGTTTCCAACGTATTTACTTCGCTGGGCTGATCGCCGATCTCCTGATACACCAGCAAGTCGGCGGGTCTGTAGGTAACGGTAACATAGTATCGGTCGATCTCGCCCACCTGGTGCAACCGGTGATCGGGATCTGCAATATATTGGTTCAAACTTTCGGCAGTTTCAACTTCCGGGGAGGTTGAGCAGGCGCCAACAAGAAAAGCACCGGCGATTATTAACACAAGGTTCGAGAATTCCCTCATCTATAATCTTACTTTCCGGTGTATTCCTTGTTAAGTCCTTCCAGCACGTCTTGCGTTACATCGAGGCCTTCGTCGGCATAGGCTATGTTGCCATATTCTGTTGCGGCCATCACGATGTTGTAACCTTTCTCTTTTCCATATTTCTTGAGGTAGGCGTTGATCTGTGTCACCACCTCGCCAGTCATCTTGGCGTCTTCCTGCTGGGCTTGGGTGTTCATGGCCTGCTGATATTCCATCAGCTGTTTTTGCTTTGTGCGAATCAACTCCTGCGAAAGCTGCCGTTCTTTGGCCGACATTTTAGATGCCTCCTTTTCGTACTTCATTATTTGCTGTTGCACTTCGCGGGTCAGGGTGTCGATATTGGATTTCCAGGTCGTAGCTTTTTGCTGATAGGCTTTCCGGGCATCTTGCATGCCGGTGTAATTGCTCACGAGTTGGTTGGAGTCAACGTAAACGATCTTTTGCTCATTGAAAAAGTAAATGCCGATGAGAAATAGCATACCGGCCAGATTCAGCACGCCCAGACCAACTAAAAACCGATTCATTCACGTAGGGATTAGATTCGGCCTTAAAAATAGGGCTGGGGAGAAAGCGGCGATACCAACAATTCGTAACTGAGTACTGCCAGTCAATAATTAAGCAAATGGGTAAATAATCCAGTAACCGGGTACCTGCTTTTATTGGCCCAGGGCATCGATCAGGTCCTGTCTTTTGCTTTGGGAAACCTCGATGCTGCGGCCGTCGGCCATGATGAGCGAGCCACCGCGGCCCTTGAGGTAGCGCTTTACAAAGTTGATATTAACTAGGTATTTTGCGTGCACCCTGATAAAAATTGCAGACGGAAGGAGGCGCTCGTATTCTTTCAATATTTTGCTGGCAATCAGTGGCTCTCTTCCTGAAATGGTAAACGTAGTGTAATTGCCATCGCCTT
>JBMOKS010000140.1:0-3289 GCA_049324355.1 Bacteroidota bacterium | reverse complement strand
CACCTTCGAAGTGCCTTCAAACCAATCGGTGGGTGCGCGGTTCACAACCCATGAATTCAGTTTCGGCCTCAACCTCGCCCTCTTCAGTTTCCACGACACGTCGTCTATCACCAATTTCTAAAATTTTAAATTTCTTATTCAAACCAAAGGTTCGTTTCACTCAGAAATTTGAATTCGAAATTTGTGTTGACTTACGGCACACCGCTGATGAAACTGATCGGGAGTGGTATCATAGCTTCGTTAAAACATGATCCACGATACTTTCGAAGTTTCGTCATCAGACAGAAAGTTTCATAGCTTATTTTTGCTGGGCTTCTTTCATGACAAGAAACTCATGAAATTCTTTGAGATGATCGGTGCTAATCAAGTCTACACCGGCTTCCAGCAAGGCAGTCCATCCTTTTTCATGGTCGGGTGCAGCCCAAAGTCTGAGTTTTTTTCCTTCGGCATGAACATCTTTTGCCAACTGACGAACCCGGACCAGATCATTGGCGTCGGGGTCTGACCTGCCGTTCCAGTTGCTCCACCTGTTAAAATTATCGCTCACAACCGGCATGATCTCGACCGGGTATCCTTTCCCCAGATCATCGGGCCTGCCATCCAGGCCGATTCCGTGATAGCCATCCTTGATCAATTCCTCAATCGGTCGATTTCCAGAAAGGAATATTTTCACTGCGCAGCGCTGTGCGCTACAAAGCAATCGGGGGTAACGTTCAAGTATTTTTTTTATCGCCAGGTAAGTCGCTTCCGCTTCGGTCTTCAGGTCAATCATCAGATAAAAGGGGTCGTCGCCTTTGATGTAAATGCGCCCGTTAAGTTTGAGCAAGCTATCGAGTGGCTTTAAATATAATTGTTCCAGCTGCGGTGAACGCTTCGACGCGCGTTCATGGGCAACAACCAGCTTGTCATTACGAAGGTGGACATCTGCTTCTACCAATGCAAATCCGTACTGCAAGGCTTCTTTCAATGGCCGCTCGTGTTCGTAGTCATTGTGCGCATGCGCCTGCGGGTGAGGGCGAACAGAAGGCCACTGCGAAAAACAAAACGTGTAATAAGCAGATAAAAAGAGAACCATCAGTATCCTGGTGATCATGACCTGGGTTGTTTGCTGCAAAATAAGATTAAAAAATCTTAAAATTCATGGATGGCCATTTTAGCAGCCTCCTTTCATTCAAACGATTTCAGAAAGAAATTTTTAAGCTCCGGCGGCCGCTGACCCTGGGCCAGACATCGAGATCAACGATACTAAAAAAACCCTGAACATGACATCTCCGTTAAGGCATGAAGTTCAGAAATTAGTGTTTTTCGGTAATTTCACGACATCATTCACGAGTTGGCTAAAATGAAAATATCTCCTCACATTCTACGGGCGTTTTATAAAACTCTCCGCAGATACAAGAAACTTTCTTCCCGGCTTAACAAACAACTTTCTTCGGGTGAGTTTCAACAACGTTCGGTTTACTACCAAAACGAATTCCTATCTAAACTCAAAAATTTGCGAAGATCGCTTCGCAGTTTTAAGCTTCAATTTAAAATAGCCCTCGCCGCCGGCGCCGCTGCCCTATTATTACAGACTACGCCCGCACAAGCGCAGAAAAATCTCGGACCTTTTACGGAACAGCCCAGGTCTCAAAATCCGCTTCGCTCACAATTTAAGTTCAGCATGCAGCCTTCACCCGCCGTTGTGGATCTTGATAAAGATGGCGATCAGGATGTAGTGGTGGCTGACTATTATAATGGCGACGGGTTACACTATTTGCAAAACTCAGGAACGAACAACGCACCTGTTTTCGATCAGATAAACACTCCAACCAATCCATTTAAATTCATTTCTTTCAGCCTTGCCGCAGCACCTTCGTTTGCCGATTTCGATGGCGACGGAGATCAGGACCTCGTGACGGGCTCATTGGACGGTCGGATATTGTATTATAAAAATACCGGAACTACGGCCCCTGGGTACACGCTCCAAACTGGTCCATGGAATCCGGTCACCAAAACCGGCAACCCCTTCGACGGCGTTGATATTGGCGACTACTCCTGCCCGGTGTTCATCGACTTCGATAAGGATGGCGACCTTGATGTTATTGCGGGCTCATCGTATTTCCCGTTTTACCAAACCATCACCCTGTATAAAAATAATGGCGATGGCACATTTGAACCCCAGGCCCTCAGCGGTGCTGCTCCGGCCATCGACGCTACATCGCCAGCACCAATCGACTTTGACAAAGACGGTGATTACGATCTGATCGTCGGAAGTTCTGACGGAACGGTCCTGTATTTTGAACAAACCAGCCCCGGAGCATTCACAGAAAGAACCGGGACCGGCAATCCTTTCAATGGGGTTGACGTGGGCGACTACGCTTCGCCTGAAGTAGCCGACTTCGACAACGACAATGACCCCGACCTGATCTTAGGATCAGAAGACTACCCGAGTGTGGATTTGAAGTATTTTGAAAATCAGGGCAATGGCATTTTCGAAGAGCAATTTGACTTTGACAATCCTTTTAACGGAGCCGATGGATTGCAAAATGCGTCACCCTACTTTACGGACGTCGACAACGATAATGACCTCGACCTGTTGCTGGGATACAGGCAAGGGAGTAACCAGACTTACCTTCAATACTATAAACGGGAAAATAACGGCTACACCAAGCAAAGCGGTGCGAACAATCCATTTGAAGAATTAGTCATCCCGAGTTCTTTTGTTCCTTCATTCTTTGACCTGGACGGGGATGGAGACAAAGACCTGGCAGGTGGCGTGAGCTATGAAGCCTTCGGCACGTCGATAGAATATTATAAGAACGACGGCGGCAACTTTATCCGGCAGGATTTCGCCACCGGCCCATTCAAGGAAATTGATATTGCAGAAGGCAAAACAGATTTTGTCGACATCGACAGTGATGGCGATTTTGATCTTTTCATATCCGACTTCGATTCTGACAATAACATCGGCCGTCTTCGGTATTTTAAGAATACGGGCTCTGCCCAAAATCCTATATTCGAAGAACAACTGAACGGCGACAATCCGTTGAAGGATGTTTTGGAAGAGCATTTCATCTTCCCACGTTTTGCAGACATCGATCATGACGGAGATTTCGACGCATTGATCGGTGAATCGGGTGGCGTGGTTGAGTACGCCGACGGCAACGAATTCTCGTACTACGAAAATACAGGCACACCTTCAGCTGCCGTGTTCGTTTATCGCGGAGATCTTACCCAACAGGGTACCAATCCAAACGAGCCCTCTCCCGCTTTTACAGACCATGATGGAGATGGCGACCTGGATATT
>JBMOKS010000139.1:0-3290 GCA_049324355.1 Bacteroidota bacterium | reverse complement strand
GAACGGGGATATCGAAAAATGAAGTTTGTTGTTGATTCAACTATTGCTTTTTACCTGTTCCGATACCACCCCATCTTTAGATGTTCCCCAACATCGAACCTGGAAGTTTAACCTGGAGCTAGGGTTGTCGCAATCCACCACACAGATTGACGCATTTGCACAGCTTAAGTCTTTTCAAGAGACAGTAGGTTTGTATCATCAAACCAACAAACAAAAACGACATGGCGAAATTGAATCCATATCTAAATTTTAACGGCAAGTGTCGTGAGGCAATGACGTTCTATCAGAAATGTCTGGGTGGCGAGCTCGTGTTACAGAAAGTGTCTGAGTCACCTATGGCAGCACAACTTCCCGCCAATGCAGGCAATCATATATTACACAGCAGCCTGACCAACAACAACATTGTGTTAATGGGCTCCGATATGATGGGCGACGGCCTGGTAAAGGGAAATGAGATCGGGCTCTGTCTCAATTGCAACGACGAAGAGGAGATTAAAACTACTTTCACAAAACTCTCCAAGGGCGGAAATGTGAAAACTCCACTTCACCAAACTTTCTGGGGCGCCACCTATGGTGAACTCACTGATAAGTTTGGCATCAGCTGGATGTTCAACTACGCAAAAAAATAAACTATCAACGATAACAACTTAAAAACACGCAACTATGAAAAAACACAAAATCGCTTTCTGGGTATCAACTTCGATCATCTTTCTATTCGATACAGTAATGCCTGCGCTCACTTCGCACACGCAAATTGCTATTGACGGGATCCAGCATCTCGGATATCCTGATTATTTCAGAATACAACTCACGGTGTTTAAGGTCATCGGCGGCATACTGCTGATCTTCCCGAAAGTTCCGGCGCGGTTGAAAGAATGGGCTTACGTTGGCTTCGGTATCAATTTCATCTCGGCTTTTGTGGCACACGCTGCCGTAGACGGTATTCACGGCCAAACCTTTTTTCCGCTTGTCATCCTGGGCATTTTGATCGTATCTTATGTGAGCTATCACAAGATCAAGGCCGCTGAAACAAACTCCATACCGGTTGTGCAATTTCAATAAATCCAAAACGCCTTTGGGCTGCTACTATGAAAAAACTTAATTTTTCTATCAAGATCAACTCTCCCAGGCAAAAGGTGTGGGAAGTTCTTTGGGGCGATTCTACCTACCGCACGTGGACCAGCGTTTTCAGTGAAGGTTCTCACGCCGTAACCGATTGGAAAGAAGGGAGCAAAGTGCTTTTTCTCAATGGCCAAGGTGATGGTATGTACAGTTTCATTGACCGAAAGGTGACACCCGAAGTGATGTCGTTTAAACATATCGGCGATGTCATCAAAGGTGTGGAGCAGCCAGCAACGTACGCTCAGAAAGGTCTGGAAGGTAAAGAAACTTATTATCTGAAAGACGCGGGCCCGGCCACCGAGCTGTCGGTCGAGCTGGATGCTCCGGAAGACTTTGCGAAGTATTTCGAGGAGACGTTCCCGAAGTCGTTGGAGAAAGTAAAAGAACTGGCAGAAATTTAATCGACCTCTCAAAAAATAACCCTTAAAAAGAAAGACATATGGCAAACAATCATCAAGGTTCATCAAACGGCCGTCTTCAAAAGATAACACCGTTCTTATGGTTCGATACGCAGGCAGAACAGGCTATGAACTATTACGTATCCATCTTCAAGAACTCAAAAGTTTTGAACGTAGCCCGCTATGGCGACACGGGGCCCGGTCCGAAAGGCACCGTCATGACCGCAGAATTCCAGCTGGAAGGGATCAATTTCGTGGCTCTCAACGGTGGTCCGAGTTTTAAATTCACTGAAGCCATCTCCTTCGTGGTAAACTGCGAATCGCAGGAAGAAGTAGACGAATTCTGGTCTAAGCTCTCTGAGGGCGGAGAAGAATCTCGTTGCGGTTGGCTGAAAGATAAGTTTGGTTTATGGTGGCAGATTGTGCCCACTATTCTCACTAAACTGATGCTGGATAAAAACCCCGCGAAAGCCAACAGCGTGATGAATGCCATGATGCAGATGGATAAGATCGATATTAAGAAATTGCAACAGGCCTATGACAAGGTGAGTTAATTGCGCGCCGGATATTAGTCCTACTTACTTAGTCAAGTTTTAAAATATCTTATGCATGATGTGACATTTTTGAAAGGTTCGGTGATTGAAGCTACGAGCTGCGAGTTTTTTCTCGTAGCTCGAACCTCGCAGCCGGCGGGATCAATACAAAAGCCCATATTTCTGGTAAGTTGACAAAGTCCTACTTAGTCAAGTTTTAAAATATCTTATGCATGCTGGATAAATGTAATGGTTATGGAGAAAGTTGCTAAAACTGCGCCCGCAAAAAATGTGGATGCTTATTTAAAAGAGTTGCCCTCTCCCATTCGCGCTACACTGCAGAAACTCCGTAGCGCGATCAGGGGGGCGGCTCCAAAGGCGGAAGAATTGATCAGTTACCAGATTCCCACTTACAAATACAAAGGGGCTCTGGTTCATTTTGCAGCCTTCAAAGATCACTGCTCCTTCATTGTGGTAAGCAAAGACATCTTGCAGATTTTTGAAAAGGAACTGAAACCTTTCAAAACCGCGGGCACAACCATTCGCTTCACCCCCGACAAGCCGCTGTCGACAACACTCGTCACGAAAATTGTAAAAACGAGGGTGCAGCAGAATAATGAGCGTGAATTGTAATGGCGAATGGGCACGGGCCTCGTTACGAGCATACTCGCGCAATCCAACTCCAATTTTGTTCAATTCCCGGAATCTTTTAAACTTCGAACAAGAACATCGAACTTCTAACCAAGAAACCCCGACCATGAAAACCGGAAAAGAAAACGGCAAGGCTAAAGACCTCACCGCCCCGCAGTTTGTAAAGAAACTTACGTCATTACGCTCGGCGGCCGAGCTTAAAAAATACCATCGCTATTTCGAATTCGATGAGAACGAATCAGGCCATGGCGACCGGTTTATCGGCGTGCGTATGGGACAGGTCTTTGCACTGGCTAAAGAATTTATGGATATGGATCCTCTCGAGATCAAAAAATTACTCAAGGACCCTGTCCACGAGGTGCGTGCGGGGGCCGTGAGCATTATGGACTTCCAGGCGCGACATAAGAAAACAACTGAACTCAGGAAAAAGGAATTGTTCGACTTGTATATCACCCAACACCAGTATATCAACAATTGGGACTTGGTTGATCGCTCCGCCCCCTATGTTGTGGGTGGTTATCTTTTCGACAAACCGCGCAAGATCTTGTACAAGCTCGCACGTTCTAAAAATGTCTGGGAAAGAAGA
>JBMOKS010000138.1:0-3291 GCA_049324355.1 Bacteroidota bacterium | reverse complement strand
AGATGGCCCGAGCCCGTTTTTTACCTTCTTCTGTTTTGATCAGCTCATGATACAACGGACTCAAAAACTTTCTTCTACCAGTGTGGATCAAAAAGGATTCGATTTTCGAATCCATCTGCGCGTAGCCATTACGGATCGAAATGACACCCCACGCCGTGATGATCTCCGCATTGCCGGACGTCGTAAAGTTACCAAATTCATCCAATGTTTGCATATCACGGGCAGAAAGTGTAGCTGGAAGGTTCTTTAAGAAATGCAGCCATTCATGAGTGCTCCATAACCTCGTATGGGTTTTGTCCAGCGGCTTCTCAGCTTTCCATGCAGCCAGTACTTCATCAACTTTCTTAAATCTGTCGGAGCGCGGCTGGGCATGCACGGCTGGCAAACCCTGCGCGTGAATCCAGGATGTAAACAGGGTATCATCCAGCGCGATATCAAATTTGTTTTTGTAAAATCCCTTGATGTAACGAACAAAGCCATCGGTATCCATAGCCTTGAAAGCATTTTCGCTGAAATACGTTTTTACAAACGTATCGAATTTGTCGCGGCCATACTTTTCTTCAATGGAGCGCAAAAAGTAATATCCCTTGTTGTAGGCAATTTCGGTTACGCCATCGTCAGGATTCCTTCCTTCGAGTTTAAGCAACAGCTTGGTGTCTTCGCCGTGGCCGTCGGCAGTAAGAGAGGAGATTTCATCTTTTAGGTCCTGAAGATTCAGGGAAGCCAGCATTTCGGCGTAGTCTTCACCATAGAGTTTTTCCATGATGCGGGTTTCAAAGTAAACGGTAAATCCTTCGTTGAGCCAGAAATCATTCCAGGTGGCATTGGTCACCAGATTGCCAGACCAGCTATGCGCCAGTTCGTGCGCTATCAATGAGGTAAGGGACCGGTCGCCGGCCAGGATCGTGGGCGTAGCAAAGGTCAATCGTGGATTCTCCATGCCACCAAACGGAAAACTCGGCGGAAGTACCAGCACGTCATATCGTTCCCATTGATAGGAGCCGTACAGTTCTTCCGCACTCGCGATCATTTTTTCAAGGTCGCCAAATTCCCACGCCGATGTATCGACCAACGACGGCTCCGCGTAAACGCCACTTCGGCTTGAGATGGATCTGAATTCTAACTCGCCTACTGCCAACGCCAGCAGATACGATGGTATAGGCTGCTTCATTTCGAATTGATAAACGCCTAAATCATTTTTCTGCTGAGGATTCGAAGCGCTCATCAGTGCCATCAACTCTTTCGGCACCGTGACCCGCGCCTGATAGGTAAATCTTATCCCCGGCGAATCCTGGCAAGGCACCCAGCTTCGGGCGAGTATAGCCTGCGATTGCGTGAAAAGAAAGGGATGGATTTTTCCAGCTGTTTGTTCGGGCTTTAGCCATTGTACTGCCTCGGCTTCAGGGCTTGTAGTATACGCTATGCTTACCTGCCTGGTCGCCGGCCTGATATCGATTTCCAATGGCTGCCCCAATATCTGGTCGCCCTTTCCAAATTTGAAGGTCGTCTCCTGATTATCGTCAAGCGAAACTTTTTCAATTGTAAGACCTTTTGTATCAAGAACAATAACATTGGCCTTGCCGTCTGTTTCAATGTTCCATGTGGCTACGCCCCGTATCTGCTGAAGATCAAAATCAACAGTAGCGGTCCATGCGAGATGTTTTACGCGCGCTTCCTGTGGACGCGAAAATGAGTGTGGGTCTTTAAGCATCGTTTCGGTTTCTTTTTTTTTCCTGTTCTCACAGTTGCTCATCATGAGTAACAATACTCCGGCAACAATTCTGAATTTCATGATGCATGATATATTATGAACGCAAGAAAGTAAACTTTTTCTTCATTCGCTTTTCGACGGATGGAAAACAAAAAAAAGCAGGCGCGGGGCACCTGCTTCTTCAACTTGTATTTAATGGATTGCTTAGTAGCCTATTGCATAAACATCTCTGTACATCGGCTCGCCGCGGTCCAGATACGATATAAAATCGTCGTCATAATAATCAACGTCAACCCGCGTAGCAGTTCGTAGGTCAACATGTCGCATTACCGTCGGAATACCTGCACTCACAGACCAATTGCGTCCGGAGAAAGTGATGTACACACTTCGGTGGCAATCGTAGTATACGTCGTAATCGCGATAGTATACATAGCGAGGTCTCTCGTAACGATACACTACAACCCGATGGCCGCAATGACGGCTGTGAATGTGGTGATGGTGAGGACGATAGATGTGATGAACGTGTCTATCGCGATGCCAGTGATCGTGATCATGATGGCGGTTGTGGCCTGCGCGATAGTCCCATCGGTCACGGCTATCGTCGTTGTCATGGCGATCGCGGTGATCGTGGCGATCATGCCTATGTCGTTTGTCGTTATCCCAACCATTGCCATTACCCCGCCCACGGTTCTGCGCGCTAGCGGATACTCCAACGCACACGATGATCATGGCCGTCAAAAAAAATTTAGTTGTCGTCTCCATAGCTCTTTCGGTTTTAATCTCGAAGGAAAGTGATCTCCTTCTTGAGCCAATAGAAACAAACCCAGTGCCAAAAGTATTCGGCATACTGTGGGGTGTTGAATGTCAGTGGATTAGGATAAATTATGCGTATTCAAATACGCCGAATTCGGTTTTAACAGTCACCTGCTTTTGTGAAGCGCCTTCGACCCGGCCAATGATGCGCGCGTCAATTCCGAAATGATTGGCGATACTGATGATTTCAGAAGCGAATCTTTCAGCAATATAGATCTCCATGCGATGACCCATATTAAAGACTTTGTACATTTCTTTCCAATCGGTACCACTCTGTTCCTGGATAAGTTTGAAAAGAGGCGGGACGTCAAAGAGATGGTCTTTGATCACATGAAGCTTTTCAATGAAATGCAGCACCTTGGTCTGGGCACCACCACTACAATGCACCATGCCGTGGATCTGGGGTCTGAATTTCTTTAGCACTTCTACGATCACCGGAGCATAAGTGCGGGTGGGCGATAAAACCAACTTGCCTACATTCACCTCCATGCCAGGAATTGTATCTGTCACCTTGAATTTTCCGCTATACACCAGGTCGGTTGAAACTTTGCCATCATACGATTCAGGATATTTAGACGCGTACTCTTTACTGAAGACATCATGACGTGCTGAAGTAAGTCCGTTGCTGCCCATACCGCCGTTGTACGAATCTTCATAGGTAGCCTTTCCATATGATGCCAATCCAATCACAACGTCGCCTGCCTGAATGCGGCTGTTGTCAATAACATGGCTGCGCTTCATGCGGCAAACCACCGTACTATCTACTA
>JBMOKS010000137.1:0-3294 GCA_049324355.1 Bacteroidota bacterium | reverse complement strand
CAGTTAGCCGGTGGCGGGCAGGCTTCTTTCCATCGCACCGTCATCATTCTACTAAACGACGGAAGTAAGGGTAGTTTAGCACTTGATACGAGGCTGTCGGCTTCTGTGGTGTACTTGAAGATTTTTTCGTGAACCACTTTATTTGATTCAGGGTCAACATCGGTGATCCTTCTAATGCGAAGCCCACCAATTGGAGAATTGTCCGAAACCTGCTGATCGATTTCCTTCCATGATACCTGAACATAAAAGTCCTGCCAGCTTGCCGGCCCATAAATGTTATTGTGAAAATCGACCGTCAAAGTATAGGTGCCATTAGGCATGTACCGGTTTGTGAGATTTTGTGTGATGGTGAAACCACTTGGGCCTGATATAGAAATAATAGCACAATCGCTAGTGGCTTCAGGGCCATACGTGCAGGTAATGCCGTCGATAAGCGTGTTCATAAAAAAACCTCCTTCAGGATTAAAACCATTCAACTCATTTGGCGGAACATTTACGGTAAACTGTTTCTGGTATATCGGGCCAGTGCCATCAAGACTACTTAAATTTACTGACTTGGTCACGTAAGCGGGTGCGAACGCCCCATCTACGCGATGATTTTCGTACTCGAAGCTTGTATGCCCGCCCGTAGGGTAGCCTATCCGTGTGAGCATAGCTATCTGCGAAATATCAGCAACGGTAGATGGATTCCGCTCGGCGGCTGCAAACAGTACGGGCCCAAGCGAAGTCTGAACAACCACGGGCGGTATCAGGTTTACGTTACTATTCGCATTGTTGTAGTAACCCCAGTAGTCTCGTGCAAATGACGTTCGGCTGGGAACCGTATTGGTCATATAGCTAAAGCTTCTGTAAAGCTCTTCTATACCGCCTGATACCTTATCGACGGAAAGTAGTTTTAAACGGAACGCGTCTGCCGGAATGCCCGGCGTACAGGGGCTGGCGCCAGGTCCAAAATAGTCGTGGCTGAGGCGGTACGTAAACAAGAGCTCGTTCTTGTTGTTGTATACATCGATGGACTCCAAAGCGAAATCGCCGCTCACGTCGCATCGCGTGGTTGAATAAACATTGAAAGCAACCCTTCCGGATTTGGCAACAATATTCTTAAGGCGTTTGGCCTCAAAGATATTTTGAACATACAAATTAGCTGGCTCCGTGTTAAGCGATGCACAAGCTTCGCTATAGTTTGGAAACAGATATCTGCCCGATGAAATGAAATCCTGATACGAATAACCGTATGTTTCGTATTCAAACGTGATGGAATCGGTCTTATTGGCGTTTACGATCTTGCTCAAATACCACCCCGTCACAGCTGTATGTTCTAAAATTTCAGGTCCGCGTATCGCTCTTGGCGAGTTAACTTCCCGGTCGTTAAAATAATAGTTTGTTCCATTCTCGGTTGTGAATTGCCATGAGGCTTGCGAGGCTATATAAGAAATTTTTTTCTTCGATAAGGGTATTGTAACGAACGTAGAGTCTTCCTTGTTAAATATAAAATTTCCGGACTCTGACGCAAAATTGAAGTAGAAAATATCTGGCTCTAAGTCTATAAGACCCTTGAGACTTAAGTCGATGGCATTGGCATCCAGGTTCGAATTCTTATATGGATTAAAAAAATGTCCCCCGTCGCCTTCATCAGGCATCGATCTGATTTGCCGCGTTATTACGCCGCCTGCGTGGAGCGACCACCCCAGGCCGACCCACGACGATACCTCATCTACTCGAATTCCACTGGCATGATAGCTAAGGTCTATGGGCAAGTTTAGATCTTTGCCCATAAGTTGGTGTAACGGGACAGAAATATTGGGAACACCAGTATGGATAGCAACCCCTATTTCACCATATTTTCCCAAGGCCGCCGTAGTAGGCGTAGCGGGTATCATGGTCTTCAGGTCATCGTATTGCGCCTCCTGTGCATAAAGACTCGAAAAACCGGTGCAAATCAGAAGCACAAAGTACGCGGTTCTTTTCAAATTTTCAATTTCAAACATTGTTATAGGTATTCGATTTTATTTCATAATTAAAATATTGAGTTGCTGTCAAAGCAATTGTCCATACAACATTTCTCATAGCATGCTTCATTACATCAAGGTCTAAAATAACGAGAGACAATTGACAACATCTGACACAACCGTACCAAAAAAGCAGGAACGAGTGAAGAGGAAACGAGGGAACGAGGGGGTCGAGGGAACCGAAGGAGTGAGAACTATTTTTTTTCCAACCATAGACAATGATATTTTAAGTTTAAGCCAATTTAAACATCGGCTGCAAAGATGCAGAAAATTTTGCATGGGGTTTATTCGTATCCGTAATTATTTTTTTATGATGCTAGATCACTTCAGCCCCACCATTTATTCTGAAACCGTGTGTGATTGTAAAATATTCTATCAAAATCTAACGGGTGTTAGGCGGTATCCGAGGGCGGTGAGGAACATCGAAACCCGGAGTCTAAATCCAGGGCTGCGCGCTTCAACCTGCAAGCCTGTGAGACTTGGGTACGGAAACCCGAAGCTCCAGCTCAAGGCTCGCCGCATCTCTACGCTTGCGCAATTGAAGTTTTTTTTCCTACTCCAGTGAAATGATATTGTTCTTGATCGCGTATTTCACGAGCTCGGCGGTGTTCTTGAGTCCGAGCTTTTCGAGGATATTGGTTTTGTGCGTCTCCACTGTTTTGATGCTGATAAATAGCGTGTCGGCCACCTCCTGATTGCTTTTTCCTATGGCCACCAATTCCAACACTTCATTTTCACGTTTGGTGAGACCCGCCGATGCCTTTCTTCCCCGCTTGCGCCCCTCCTGCTCTCCGCGATAAAAATCTTCAAAGATCAAGTTGGTGATGGCTTGATTAAAGAACTTGCTTCCACCCTTCACGGCACGTATCGCTTCGATCAGCGTTGCCTTGTCTACGTCTTTTGGCAAGTAGCCGTCGATACCACACTTGATGCCATCGGAGACAAACTCCTTTCTTACTTCTGATGAAACGATGATCACTTTCACTTCGCGGTTGGTCTCTTTGATCCAGCGCGTGGCTTCCAGGCCGCTCATGCCCGACATCACGATGTCCATTAATACAACATCCGGTTTGTAGTCGTCCAATGAGTTTACCGCGTCTTCGCCGCTCGCCAACCCGCCCACAACTTTTATATCTTCAACATGACTCAAAATGGAGGCTAGGCCGTCACGCAAAATAGTGTGATCGTCCACCAGCAGTACGCGGATTGGTTGTGACATGAGCAGGTTATTTTAAGTGGTTCATTTATAGAGTTTAAAATATATCGTAAACAACGTACCCTCTCC
>JBMOKS010000136.1:0-3296 GCA_049324355.1 Bacteroidota bacterium | reverse complement strand
GGAAAAATTGATTGAGGATGGTTGCGTAGGTTGACAACGAAAGGTCGCCTTTCAACCGGTCCTGGCGACCAGCTAAGAACAACTTTACGTAAATGTTCCCCAACGGAAGCTTTTTTTCGTGCAGGTCATTGATAACAAACTCAATGCCTTTCTCTTCTAAAAACCGTCTGAATCGCCTTAAAATAGATTTGAGACTGAAGCTTTTTTCTTCGATATAGCTATCGAGCTGAAAGGTGATGGTAACGCCATCTTTCAGTGTTTTCAGGAAGGTTTTCGCGTTGGTCAGGTAATTCCCAACCCCGCCGTACCAACGCTCTAGCCAGTAACTATAGTCATTGAGCACCCGGGAAGCTGAGGGAGTGGCTTTCGTTATTTGAGATTTAGTTTTAACCAGGTAAGACATGAATTTTACATGCTGAAGCTCAAAAATACGGTTTAAGAAAACTTAACTAAAATTTATAAATAGGTATTTATTTTATAGTCAATTATTATAAATTTATATACCTTTTAATAGATATGAAAACGTTGAGAAAAAATGTGGATCTAGATACCAGAACGATTGCCGTGCTGCAGATTGAAGCTACTTTGAATGGATATGGGGCGCTAAAACCTTACCTGGAAAATCTCCTTGAAGAAAAGGCCAAGCGTTGCGTTAAGGAAAAGCCAACTATTTACAAAACACTCGTAAATGCCAGTCAAAAGAAATCGAAGTAGAAGAATCAAGACCAAAATGACCATTGGGTCCGCACAAGTCCTAAAGTAAACGCGTCTTAAAAAATATATTTTTTGAAAAAGAAAAGTGCTTCCATTCCACTCAAGGATTTCGAAAAAGAATTCTACGCCTATCTTGGTCTGCTAACGGTCCGCTTTGCAAAAATGGAATATTACTTGTTCATGATCCTCACAAAGTTGCTTGGTCATGATGACGATTTGATTTCTATGACGCTGATTGAAAAATAATAACCTGCACAATAATATTGAGTTATTAAAGAAAATAAATCGCATTAGGGATTTTCAAACTCCATATTTAAAAGAGTTGCTTGGAATGATCGGATCGGTCAAAAACACCAGGAACTTATTTGTTCATGGAACCTGGACCAAACCAATAGAATTTGAAAACGACGTGGTAGCTCACTGCAAGGAACAAAAGATCCAATATTCAGAAGAAAAGGATAAGCAAGGACAGGTTGTTTCTAAAAAATGGCAGCATAGCAATCATACAGAAATCAGATTGACGTATGTCATACAACAAATCAAAAAAATTGATGACATAATTTTCGCGCAGGAGTCAATGCTTAAGAAGGTAGACAAGGAGCAATTTCGTTGATTGTACTGAATATCGAGCAACTCTACTGAGTGTCAATATTGTTATCGCTATTGAACTTGTCTATCAAGCTTTGCAAAGGGCCAAAAATTGAATACGGCTCCTCCAGAGGTGTATTTAAAGGTATTTCAAAGACTGTGTCACTTTCATCAGATTCCGCGAATTGGATTGCCCATCTGCCAAGAGGAGCAGATGAATCGCTAGTGGTAATCTCGGATGGCTGAATAGAACCCGTTTTCGTTTTAAGAAAGTTCCAGTGTGATTCATCTAGTGATAATATCTCTTCGACCGGAGCATCATGATGTTTCCCGATTACGAAAAGTTGAACAAAATCGGAATCCATTTCAGGTTTATGTATCGAAAAGGCCTGGCTGTACATTTCAAATGGCTTTGACCTGAACCTTCCGCATATCTCGACTAAAAATTCATAGTAACCAGGAGCAGCGTCATCTGAAAGGATAAGAGATAAATGTTCTGTTGAATTTGCCTTCACCTCAAGCAGTTTTGAATCAAGTAGCAATTCGGTTTTTCCCCCTGCATAGGTGGCTGGAGTAAATTGAAGCTTTATAGGCTCAACAATACCTTTAAATTTAAATTGTCGCATGATCCTGCCCGAAATGCGCTTGAAGCTAGTTGTAAGAATATTGATCTGATGAACTATTAAATTGTCCTGAGTGGGATTATTAATAGTAGAGATAATATTGCAGTGGTGTTCAGTATAGGCTTTTATGACTTTGCCACTATCAAAGAAGTAATCATATGAAAACGGTCTTTGATGAAAATGGTAAGCATCGAAAAAGATCTCGCTCGGTAAGAAAACAAGGGGCGTTGCATCAGCTTTTATATTAACGCTATCGACACCAATTCTTGATAACGCCCGGGGGCTTTCAAGAATGACTTTTTCAAGATAGTCGCCTTGCCATATTTCTACTGGAAAATAGAAGAGCTTCTTTTCTAGTAAATAGAATAGTTCATTACTGATACCGAAAGGTGATACGATAATAAATCGGTCAATACTTTGATATTTCAGGTGCCAGAGTAATTTGGGCGCTATATCAGTAATGCGTGATGCTCCTTTTAAATTCTTGCATTCAAATTTCCAGCATTCAAGCTTATCGTTATTTTCCTTAAAACCCACTACATCGTAACCAAATTGGCTTCCGCTCTTTTGACGTTTAACATTTTTTAGTTTCCAGTCATTTAAAATATCTTCTATCAACAATTCCAAAAGTGGACCCTTATTTTCTGCTGCAGCTAAATGGTCTGTGATTAATCCCATGGTTTATAAAAGTTTATTTAATCTCTGACGTCTCAGAACTAGCGGGAATTGTCTGCAGGCTAATTGCTAGGGTTTCCAACTCCTGATTCTTAGCCAGAATGTCATCACTTAAGTTCAGGTGCTTAGACCATACCCAATTTTCTACGCGTAACTTTATTACCCCCAGGAAGTCATTCAAATTTGTGAGACTTCCGAAGGTTATGAAATTTAGAATTAGAAGGATAAAAAAACTTGCTTGTGAATAGTTTAAGGCGTCTTCGACATTAATTACAATCCCCAATCGGTAAAGGACATACAACGGGCCAAGCCACATGGTGACAAGAACAAAGCGTACAACGGCATATACACTTTTGAATCTTCGTGCTAACTTTTCTTTTAAAGCGACTTTCTGTTCGAGCTCACGTTTTAGGGCCTCATGTCGCTGAAATGCCTGGTCCTTGGAGTCTTTAAATTCCTTTGGTAATTCATCCTTATCAGCAAGATCCACAGTGCCGAGTGATGCAACATAGCATACAACGGCTACGATAATCGATAATCACAATTACAACAATTGTCCAGATTATCCAATTGTTTCCTTTCTTAGTAAAGCTCATAGCTATTGATGGGGTTTGGTGTTTCAATTTAGCTGAAGCTTACCCACTTATTTTGACAAGAAATGTCAAAACTCTATTTGTATTGCACTTTTCAATTAAG
>JBMOKS010000135.1:0-3300 GCA_049324355.1 Bacteroidota bacterium | reverse complement strand
ATGATTAATATTTTTTCTCCGTTCCCCATGTGTTGCATATTTAGTGCATTGCTATCAAAGATGCTTTTACTCGCTCCGAGTCTCCGCCGTTATAACCGACTGCAAAGGCGGGTGACTCTGATAAGAAAGAACTTGAACAGTTCATCATTATTGCTTGCTTGCACTGTGCGTTTGTTTATTTCCTAACGTTTCAAACCAGGCTTTTTGAGGTCTGGTTTTGGGATAACCCTTTTCAGCGCGAAACGTTTTTCGTTCTTCGGTAAAGTGCCACCACGTTTTTTTTGTGTCATTTGTTTTTGCCACATATACGATCAGTCTAAACTGATCTTCAACGCAAGGGTCAATCCAATAACCTTTTTTTCGTTCAAATTCGTCGGTCAATTTAGCACCGTCTTTTTGCTTTAGGTCATTGAGTGAATAATAACCTAAAAACACAAGGTCTTCGGCAAACTTAATACCCACGGACGGAACCGTTTGAAATTCGGCTAACGCATGAATCTCTTTTGCTCGTTCGGCTGTAGTGTTTAGCAGTACTTCCAATTCGTCAGTTGTGAAGTCAAGAACATTGGCAATTTTGATTTTATTCTTTCTCAAATTTGCTTTTTCAATGTTCGTCAGCGGAAGTTTAATGTTTGTCTTACTTTTCATGCCACGTCCAGGAATTTACGCCACGATATACAAAGTGCTTTGGTCGCCAATTATTGAGCTGACTTTATCTCGGTTAGTAATATCTTTATCGTTGTCGTGCCGATATTTTCGACATGATGTTTACCTATTTTTCCGCTCCACTCTGCATTGCCTGATATTTCCTCTACATCAAATGGTTTTTCATTTTCTGGATAAATCCGAAGCAGTCCGCCTGAAATTACATAGGACGTTTTTGGTGGATGGGTATGTGTACTGTCTTTTTCTCCAGGCTTAAGAGAGTATTCAATAACTCTTACATATTCGTTTTCCAACAATATTTTGGCCTTATCAGGCGAAGATTCAACAAAGTCTATTTCCGTCGTGTCGATTTGACTTTGCACTTTTTGATTCATAGAATCTGGAGATTTTGTCAGCCGATCATCTTCCTCTTGCTTTGAATTCTGATTACAAGAAATTGTCAGCAAGGTGAATAGGATGATAAAAAATGATCTGGTCATCGGTTTATTTGATTTGTCTTTGTCGACCGAAAACAGTCTGCAGGAACGAATCTTGAATTCAATTCTCAACTGTCCGCGTAAACTTTTTTGGCTTGCGCACAAAGCTAAGCTATTCGTTAACCTCCCCCATGCAAAACCCACTCCACCACCGCGCCGTCTTTCTCCTCACTAAGATAACAATTTCTCCTACCCCCACCCCGGCAATTTGCTCATAGGTATTGTTATAGGCTATTTAAATCATCAAGCCATTTGCGTTCGTTAGCCGCCAAACGTCCAGCGGCGCGAAGATTCATGTCTTTTCCTAAATCTTAGATTATTTGCCAAAAAAGCTCTGCTATTAGCCGTAAGACTATTGCGTTGGTAGTAATCGAATATTTATTCATTCGTTAGGTGGTCGGTTCCATTCCAGTAACGCTCAACTTCTTAAAGCTTACTACTCAATAATTCAACTTTTAGACATAGCTCCTCAATTGCTTTAGTGTTGTGTTCATTGACAAGGAATGACTTTTCTGAAATTTCATTCATATGGCGAACCTGCAAAGCTTGAGATTCAAGTAATGTCTTGGACTGATCTTGCATCATAATGTTAATTTTCTGGTGCAGTGAACGGATTTCCAATTCGGCTTTAAGGTTAATCATGTAGTCGTTGTCCGACTTGAGGCGATCTTTTTTTGCCTGACGATTTTGGCTCATCATAATGAAGGGTGCTTGCAAAGCTGCAAGACCACCTAGCAAAAGATTCATCAACGTAAATGGGTACTTATCAAATTTATATGGGGAAATAATGTTGAACATTACCCAGCAAACCAGTATAGCACCAAAACTTATGATGAATTTCCAACTTCCACCGAACCTTGCAATTTTATCGGAGAGCCGTTCAGCAAAGGAGAGTTTCTCCTTCTCCGGGTGCAACAGTTTGTTTACAAGAAACTCCTCTTCCTTCAATGACTGACGTACGATGTCGTTGAGCTTAGATAGGTGCTCTGTATTTTGAGCTAATAGTTTTTCAAAATCAGTATGGCTCATACCATGCTGTATTTAAAAATGTTTCAACCACAGAACAAAATCGTCAAATTGCTTGGGAGAGATAGAATGACCAACAGCATCTTCCGAAAATGCTACTCGAATCCCAAGGCTTTCGAGCACTTTCTGATTTTCCCTGGCATACCCAATTCGCAACACATTATCATGGTTGCCGTGAGCAAGAAAACATCTTACGGATTTCAACATAGCTGAAGTGCTGATAAGTGATTTTATATCTTCCATAAAGCGGCCACTAAAAACTGCGAAGCCGGAAACCTTTTCTGGTGCTGTTAAACTTACAACAGAAGCCATGTTTGCTCCCTGGCTAAATCCAGCGAGTACAACACCATTTTTGTCGGCATGATAAAATGAAACAACTTCATCGATGAATCTCAAAACCGTTTTTCTGCTTTCTTCCGCTTGGGCCAAATTAATAACGATCTTATCATCAACTATTTTCACATCATACCACCTGAAATGACCATCGGAAACTTTATAAGGAGCACGAGCTGAAACCACCAGCCATTCATCCGGCAGCTGACTGGCAAGTGAGAAAAGGTCTTGCTCGTTACTCCCTGCTCCGTGAAAGAGGAATAGTACCGGTGGTCGAGCAACCTGTATTTTTGGCTCTCGAACCAGATACCGTAACCCGAAGGTTGCAGCATGTGATGATTTAGTTTCCTGTACCGATGTGTTGACCATGATAGAAATGATTAATGTTATTGCGCAAATAGATTTCATCAAAACCTATTTAGAATTTAAACACAGTTTGTTCCCCGTGGGGTCGGTGAGCCAGTACCCGTCGTCCTTTTTTTCGTAGTTAGCTACCTTGCTCAATGCTTCGTTTAATTTTGAAACAGATTCAAAAAAAATGTTGTAGTGGCGAAGGCCAGCATTTCCTTCTGGAGCAAGCGGTTTATTTGTGCCATGCCAACTGTTCATAGCTACCCGGTGTTTGTATTCACCTCCTGCACCTACGTCGGCATATTGATATTGTGATAAATAGTTAAACTGGATAAAGCCAAGTGCTTTGTAAAACGCGTTAGTTTTGGCGAGATCAGAAGCATAGAAATGAATGTGCCCAATTTTGGTATCGATATGCACCGGAACACGATTGCTTTTATCTGGCAGA
>JBMOKS010000134.1:0-3300 GCA_049324355.1 Bacteroidota bacterium | reverse complement strand
CAGAAATATATCGGTTTGTCGCCCAGGTAATCCGGCACTTCTTTTCACCTCCATACGAAGTGCGCGAAATTCTCAGGCAGTGTTTTAATGTCGGTAACCGTTCGTTGTTCCTTATTACGTTCACCGCTTTTATCGCCGGTGTAGTGTTTACCAAGCAGTCGCGTCCTTCGTTGGCTTCGTTTGGAGCCGAGTCGTGGCTTCCTTCGCTGGTGTCGCAGGCAGTGGTGCGGTCTTTAGGACCCTTGATCACGGGACTTATTTGCGCTGGCAAACTGGGTTCTAATATCGGCGCTGAGTTGGGTAGTATGCAGGTCACTGAACAGATCGATGCTATGGAGGTTTCGGGCACGCGACCATTTTCTTATCTGGTGGTGAGCCGTGTGACGGCCACTACGTTGATGTTGCCGTTTCTGGTGGTCTACGCCGATGTGGTAGCGCTAATCGGTTCGTTTGTTACGGTCAATGTTTTCAACAGCTCTAGTTTTTTATTGTATTTCAACGAGGTGGCGGCCAACGTTACGTACCTCGATATCTTTTCTTCGCTGATCAAATCGGCGTTCTTCGGTTTCGCCATCGGGCTGGTGGGTTCGTATGCGGGATATCACTCCGATAAAGGCACCACAGGTGTAGGTAAAGCCGCCAACACGGCTGTGGTGGTTTCCATGATCTTCATCTTTGTGATCGACTTGTTGTCATTACAGTTTATAAATCTTTTCCGACGATGATCATGCATGATGCTGATACCGAACAAGCCATCAAGCGGGAGAAGATCAAAAAACCGGTGGTGGCCTCTGTACGTCATTTGAAAAAAACATTCGGCGACAACGAAGTACTGCGCGATGTCTCGCTCGAACTGCATGAAAGCGAAAACCTGGTTATTTTGGGCCGGTCTGGAACAGGTAAATCCGTACTGATCAAATGTATGGTGGGGCTCATGAAACCCGACTCGGGTAAGATCAATATTCTCGGCAAAGAAGTTTTATCGTTAAATGCATCTGAGCTGAATAAACTAAGACTGCAGATCGGATTCTCTTTCCAGGGAAGCGCCTTGTACGACTCAATGACAGTACGCCAGAACCTGGAATTTCCGTTGAAAAGAAATTTGGGCATATACAACCGTAAAGAGCTCAATGACCTGGTGACGGGCGCGCTTGAAGATGTGGGCCTTGCCAACACGATCGATCAAATGCCGGCAGAACTTTCGGGGGGTATGAAAAAACGACTGGGCATAGCCCGTACACTGATCTTGAAACCGAAGATCATGCTTTACGATGAACCTACAGCAGGACTGGACCCGATTACGTCTACGGAGATCAATGACTTGATCATGGAAGTGCGGGAGAAATACAACACTTCGTCAATCATCATTACACACGACATCAGCAGCGCACGCGACACGTCAGACCGGATCATCGCGCTGGCGGATGGGCGCTTCAAGTTAGAGGGCACGTTCCATGAACTCAAGGACTCGGGCGATCCGGACCTGGAACCGTTTTTTAGATATTAACCAAGTAAAAATAATTCCGTGGAAACGAAAGAACTTTCTCAACACATCAGACTCGGCATGTTCGTGCTCGTGGGTATAACCCTGTTCATCATATCGGTATTTTTTATTGGCAGTGAAAACAACATCTTCAGCCGAACATTTACGCTGTCGACCGTCTTTAAGAATGTAGAAGGTTTGAAAGAGGGCGACAATGTATGGCTATCGGGGGTGAAGATCGGCACCGTTAATCGGATCAGCATCACATCACACGGAAGGGTCGTGGTTACTTTGTCGTTAAAAGACCGCGAAAACAAATTTATTCGCAAAGATGCCACGGCATTCATTGGCTCAGACGGGCTGGTAGGCAATAAGATCGTCATCATCCGGCCTGGCAATGCGGGAGAAGCAGTGCACGATGAAGATACTATCAATTCAACGTCACCCGCCGACACACAAGAGCTGATCAACATAGCCAAAGAGGTAGGAGAGAACACGCGAGCGCTGACGGTCGATCTCAAAGCTATTGCGCAAAAGGTGAGCGAGGGGAGAGGTGTTGTGGGCGAGCTGCTGAACGACGGTGTGCTGGCGCAGGATCTGCGCAAAGCCATCACCAGTTTTAAGAGTACGGGCGATCACACCGCTAAGGCTGCGTTGGAGCTGAATTCACTACTTCACACCATGCAACACGGCGACGGGCTTTTGCCCGCACTGATCGCCGACACGTCGTATGCGCGCGCTTTTCAACAAGCCCTGACGAATGTTAAAAAAGTTTCAGACCATACGGAGCGTGTGACCAAAGACCTCGAGAAGCTTACCGGAAACATCAATAAGAACGATAATGCCTTAGGCGTGTTGCTGAACGATAGTATCACCGCACAACGACTGCAAGCCACGATCCTTCATGCCGAACGTGCATCAAAAAAACTAGATGAAAATATGGAGGCCCTGCAACACAATTTTTTTCTTCGTGGTTACTTCCGAAAAAAAGATAAGCGTGAAGAAAAGAAGAAAGACCAGTCAGCGCCGAGCAGCGGCAGTCCGCCGAGATTTTGAAAAGAATCGCCTTACACCACGCTTGCCGTTGTGCGCTTTAGTACCATTATCACCCATCAATACGCCCCATGGCTTTAGATCCTCCACACGTTCACAGATAACTTTCAGCACGGCTATGCCCGGTATGGAAAGGAACATTCCGGCTACGCCACACAGCGCTCCACCGGTCAATACACCAATTATTGTTACCAATGCATTGATCTGAACGCGCGAACCAACGATCAGTGGCAGAAGTATGTTGTTGTCTATGATTTGTACCGCAGCTAGCGTAACGCCTACCCAAACCACAGAGCTCACAGAGTCGGAAGAAATGAGTGTTACCACCATACAAAATATGTTGGCTACCAGCATGCCGATATAGGGGACCATATTCAGCAGCGCGGCCACAAGAGCAAGGAATATCGCATATTTGATACCCAGTATCAGAAAACCAGTGGCGTTCAAACCAAATACGATCGCCAATTCGATGAGCAAACCAGTAAGATATTGTTGTGAAATGGATTGCGATTCTTGCAGTACCTCGCGCACTTTGTTTTCGTCGTCATTCTTAAAAACCTGTACGATAAAATGTTTAATGAGGTCTTTGTAGTATAACATGAGGAAAGTATAAACGGGAACAAAAACAATGTACGCTAAGACATCGGTTACGGTGAGAACTGTTCGTTCAAAAATGGCAGGCCCAGTGGTTTTCATTTGTTCGGCAGTTTGATCGAGATACTCTTTTTGTGCTCGGATGGTAACATTGAAATTTTCCTGCACCC
>JBMOKS010000133.1:0-3337 GCA_049324355.1 Bacteroidota bacterium | reverse complement strand
CGGTGGAAAGATCAAAGAACGGGGAGAATTTGTTCCGGGCGAACCTTACGTGTTCTTCTACGATCCGGACGGATATTTGATTGAAGTGTGGTACGAATTACTTCCTTAGCAAGGAAAGGTTATACAAGGATTTTTCGATTAAATATTTTTTTGATCAGGTAGCCAACCAGCAGTCCTAAGCCGGCAAAGCCGATAATGATGAATACGATATTCTGCTCGAATGCCGTGACCGACACGTCAAGAAACCTGCCGATAAAGTAGCCGATGACACTCACAGTCGAAGCCCAAAGCAATCCCGCGATAAAACTGAATAAAAGATATTGTAACGGTTTTATCTTGCTCATTCCAATGATCAGCGGGATGATAATACGAAAGCCGTATAGGAACCTGTAAGTAAACAGGATCTGAATTTTATTTTGTTGAAAGAACTTCGTCACAGGCTCCAGCTTGTGCTGCAGCTTCGGCCTGCGTTCTATAAAATACTTTCCGTTGATACGGCCGATAAGATAGTAGATCCAGTCGCTGATAAATGATCCGGCAAACGCCACGGTCACCGTTGCTCCCGGGTCGAACATACCGCGATGAATGAGCGATGACGCAACCAGTATGGCGGTCTCACCTTCAAGAAAGGTGCCTACCAGCAGGGCAAAATATCCGTATTGATCAAGAAATTTTTCCAACCCATCTCCCTCGTTAAATCTCGCTGACTAGTCGCCCTCGGTATTCTCCAGTTTACACACGTTGTCCATACCCAAATGCATCAGTGCATCACCGGCATTGATCACGGGAATGTTATTGAGCCCGATGACGTACCCTGTTTCTGACGCCTTGACCCGTTCTTTAAATTCACCGAATGGATCGGTGATCGTCCCCACCCATTCACCTTTGTGCACGAGTTGGCCGCATGTCACGTTGGACTGGAACAGGCCTGCGTGTTTGGCTCTCACCCAGGCCGTACTCCAGATCACGCGGTTCTCTTCCTTCGCTTCTGGTGCCCAGTCGATGAGACCAAGATATTTCATCAGTCGTAAAGTGCCAGCTACGCCTTCTTCAATGGCTTGATTGTCGAACCGCAGTGACTCACCGGCTTCGTATACAATAATATTTTTCCCTTTCTTCGATGCTTCTCTTCTCAGCGAATTAGGCCTGAACGGAGCATCAATGGTAAAAGGCGCATTGAAAGCATTGGCTAGTTCCACATTTTTTTCATCACGCAATACCGCTCGCACTTGTGGGTAGTTGGCACGCATGGCGCCACCGGTATGGAAGTCAATTCCACAATCGATAAAAGGTATGACATCGTGCATGAGGTGATAGGCTACGCGGCTTGCCAACGAACCGTTCTTCGACCCGGGAAAAGAGCGATTGACATCTTTGCCATCGGGTACATCTCGCGAAAAATTCAGAAATCCATAAACATTGATGATCGGCATACACACCACAGTGCCACGCTTTACTTGGTGAAAGCCTCTGTCCAGTATGCGTCTGACGATTTCCATGCCATTAATCTCATCGCCATGCATGCCGGCGATCAGTGCCAAAACGGGGCCATCTTCCTCGGCGCGTGAAACGTAAATAGGTGTCTCGATCTGCGTGTGCGACGGCAGTCGGGCAATGTTAATGTTGATCTCTTTGAATTCGCCAGGTTGTATTTCCTGGCCAGCGATGGTGACATTTCTCAAGGCCGATCCTGGTTTATAGTTTTAAAGTTCAGTCAAAAGCATCAATAGAACAGAGTTGAAGCTTAAACTTACAACTTTAAACACGAAAACTCCATTATGCGTTGATCTTGTCTTTTTGAATGACCTTCTTGCCGGCCTTTTTTTCTATAAATTGAAATATCTTGGCCGCAATGTCCACCTTGGTTGCTCCCTCAATTCCCTCCAGTCCGGGTGATGAATTTACCTCCAGAATGAGTGGGCCACGGTTGGAGGGCAACATATCGACGCCGGCGATAGCCAGTCCCATTTTTTTGGCCGCAGTAATGGCAGCATGTCGTTCCTGACGTCCGAGCTTGACAACTTTTGCCGTACCACCTCGGTGAAGATTGGAACGAAACTCGCCTTCTTTGGCTTGTCGCAACATGGCACCAACTACTTCTCCGTTCACAACAAACGCTCGAATGTCAGAGCCCTTCGCTTCTTTGATAAATTCCTGCACGATGATCCTTGCGTGAATACCATGAAACGCTTCGATCACCGACTTGGCAGCTTTCTTATTTTCCGCCAGCACAACACCGAGACCTTGCGTACCCTCGAGTAACTTAATGATGACCGGTGCTCCTCCCACTGCTTCTACTACACCTTCGGTCTCACGACTATAATCCATAAAGATGGTCTTGGGTAGTCCGAGTCCGGCACGGGAAAGTATTTGTAAACTTCTAAGTTTATCTCGTGAACGGATCAGCGCTTGCGACTCCACTGCTGTGAACACTTTCATCATCTCAAACTGACGAACAACCGCAGCACCATAAAAAGTAACGGAAGCACCAATCCTCGGAATAATGGCATCGAAGTAATCTAATCTCCGGCCCTGATAGAGCACCATAGGATTTTTCTTTTCAATAAAGAGTACGCATTTCATGTGGTCGATGATTTCCACACGGTGTCCGCGCTTTTCTCCAGCTTCTTTCAGGCGCTTGGTCGAATACAGTCTTGGGTCTCTGGACAGGATTGCAATGTTCATAAGAGAAACTGAAAAAAATTTGATTAAGGGTTCTTATGTCTGACAGCAAGTCGGTGACTGCGTTTTTCCCGATAAGAAAGGTTTTTTTTCTTCACATCAATCAGGAAACGATCGCGTAAAATTTTGCGCCCTATGAGTATGGGAAATTTAAGCGAACCACGATTGCACAACGAGAATTCGGTCATTATTTCCTCATTAAATACTTTTAACGATGTAATGATCACAAATCGCCTTTCAACTTCGCCAAATGAGTTTTTTATATCCCGCTCTTCGAATTCAGAAAATTTAAATCTTAATCCAGTGAATTCAGGATGTTCTTCGTCGAGCAAAATAAATTCCAGTTCACCGTTAATGACTTCTGCTTGATGGCAATGCAGGCTGCTTGTGTATGCACCAGTATCAATTTTCGCATGTATATTGTAAAGACCCAACTCCGGCAGATCTACCCGATCATATCTTCCCAGGACTTTCATCAACAGAGGATTTTTATACAATATGCACATAAAAAAAGAAAGCCTCGCCATGGCGGGGCTTTCTTTTCATCAAATTAATTATCGTTTTTTTTAACCTTTTACTTTAAATGCAACTGCAGTGTTTTCCCATTTTAGGTTAACCTGATCTTTGTCAGTATCGATGGTAAAGGTTTCAACAA
>JBMOKS010000132.1:0-3342 GCA_049324355.1 Bacteroidota bacterium | reverse complement strand
TGTGCCACCGACTATGGTGTGGTGGTTTTTGATCTGCAAAATCTGGAGCTAAGGGAAACATGGCGAGATCTTGGCGCCACTGGCGGGAAGCTGAAAATTTTCCAAAGTGTTTTTGTAGGCGACAGTATTTTTCTGGCAAGTCAAAAAGGAGTGCTTGCTGGAAATCTCAACGACAACCTGCTTGACTTCAGCAATTGGAAACGCTACGACACCGGCGATCTCAGCAATCCGGTTCAATGTATCGAGTCGTTCAACAACAAAATCTATATCACCATCAACGAGTTGGGAATATACCATCGTGAAAACGGGAGCTGGTTCAAAGAAAGTTTTTTACAAGGGTCTGAGTACAGCAGCTTACACGCTAATGGCCTGGGTTTCTTACTGATCGTTGAAGATCAAAAACTTTGGACACTCAATGGAACCAACCAACTGAATCCCGTGGCTGACGATAATCTTCAATCACCGATAACCGCCATACAAGATGAAACTGGTTCGTTTTGGGCGGGCGATGGTCAAAACGGATTGGTTTCAAATTTTTCAGGAGCCTTTGAATCCTACCTTCCTGATGGTCCTTCGACCAACAAAACTTTTCGTTTAAAATTTAATGACAAGAAAATTTATGCGGTTGCCGGTGGTTTCACATCCCTTGGGATGCCGTTAGGGCAAACCGGAGCGGTCAATATTTTCGAAAACGGCTCCTGGAAAAGTTTAACACAAACTCCAACCGACATTACGGATATTGACTTCATGAACAACTCAACTTTCACAGCCTCCTTTGGATATGGCTTGCAGGCTGAGACTTCAGGAACAACACTATTGTACAATGAGAATAATAGTCCCTTACAAAACCTGAATCCACCCAACAAAGCTGTTTATATCAGTGCCGTAGAATCGTCGTCCGACGGATTGTGGGTCGCGAATTACGGAGCAACACAACCTCTTCATTTGTTAAAAAATTCTTCCTGGCAGTCCTTCTCGTTTGCTTTTTCCCAGGCCCGATACATTACCGACATAGATGTAGATATTTTTGGCAAAGCCTGGATGACCTTAAACCCATTGCAAGGAGGGGGCATCCTAGTATTTGATGCGTCAAAAAACAAGTCCACGCTGATCACCGATGCAGCGGGTAGCGGCGCACTTCCAAACAAATCGGTTCGTTCGCTGGCTGTCGACCGTGACGGATACATGTGGGCTGGCACTGATGCTGGCGTTGGCTATTTCATCAATGAAGATGACGACATCATCAAGCCCATTTTTGAGAATCGGTTCCTGTTAAAAGACGAAAAAATAACGGCCATCGCTGTTGATGGTGGCAATCGCAAATGGATCGGGACAGAGCATGGTGTTTGGCTTTTTAATTCAACCGGCGAAGAACTTGTTCACAATTTTACGCAAGCAAACAGCCCGCTCTTGTCGGATATTGTCAAAGACATTGCGATTCATGGAGAAAGTGGCGAAGTCTTTTTTGCAACCGATAAGGGTATTATCTCTTTCAGAGGCGACGCCGTCTCTGGCACTGAATCTTTTCAGCGTATAAAAATTTTTCCGAATCCGGTAACCGCCGCCTTCAATGGCATGGTAGGCATCACTGGGCTTGCTACCGATGCTACGGTGAAGATCACAGACATCAATGGAAAATTGGTTTGGCAAACACAAGCCAATGGTGGCAGTGCTGCCTGGAATGTTCGTGATTACAATGGCCGCCGCGCAACAACGGGGATTTATCTTGTGTTTGCTGCGTCGGCCGATGGTACCGGGAGCGAGGTTGGAAAAATTGCCATCATTGATTAAGTCAATAGCATTGATATAACTTGATTCACAAGACCCGAGGTATTGTTTTCCGGTTTACGAAATTCAGAGAAACCTCTATCATCGTAACCATTTTCACCGAACTCTTCGGGCTTCAGAGCTACATCGTAAATGGAGTGCGCGCTAAGACCACCAGGAGCAAGATCGCGCTTTATCAGCCACTCACTTTACTAAACCTGGTGGTCTATCATCGGGAAAACGCGAACATCGAACGAATCAAAGAGATCTCTTGCCTTCATCCATACGTGTCGCTGACTGCCGACGTAAAAAAATCAACGATAGGCATGTTTATCAATGAGCTACTCAACAAAACGGTTAAAGACGAAAGCCACGCCCGCGAAGTATTCGAATTCCTGTGCCACTCCCTTATTGCCCTCGACAGCCTTATCGAGGGCTACGAAAATTTTCATTTGATTTTCATGATCAAGCTAAGTCGCTACTTGGGCTTCGGCGTTCAAAATATCAATGAAGTTCTCGGTGGAAGGGTGACGGACAAGGAAAACGAAACGTTGTTGAGGGCCTTGATCGAGGCCGATTACCACGAAAACGTTGTTTTGACAAACATTCAACGTCGAAACCTGCTCGACCTTCTCTTAAAATTTTATGGAGACCACATGGAGACAATGGGTGAAATGAAATCGGTGCAGGTGCTGCGGGATATTTTGATTTGAAGGCAGCAAAGAGGCGATTTATTCAATTCATTCGAACAAATATTTTTCATTGTAAACCACATCATACTCCTTAAGGAGCTCGATGTATTCGTCTCGGAATTTTTTCCTTTGGTGATGTTCTTCCTGATTCAAAATATAATTGACGACGTCGTCGATCTGGCTTTTGGCATAGGAAAAGGCGCCGAATCCCTGCTGCCATTCAAATCGACCTTTGATCCATTGGCTGTCGTTGATAAATTTCGAAGATCCTGCTTTGATATCGCGAACCAGATCTGAAATGGACATAAAAGGTTTATGTCCAATGAATAAATGCACATGGTCCGGCATGCAAAAAATGGCTAACATTTTATGACCCCGACTCTGAACAATACCGGTAATATATTTATGTAATTCTTCACGATGATTCTTCGCGATCAAATTCTGCCGCCCACGAACGGTGAACACGATGTGAATAAATATTTGCGTATACGTTTGTGACAAACAGGCCACTCCTCCCGAGCTCAAATTCAAATCCAACAACTAGAACAAGCATCCCCACCGGGGCTTGATTTGAAGTTGAATTTCTGATTTGGCTCTGAAATAATATTGCGCGTTCGAAAAAATGTCTCCAGTCCCAGAGGGGCGACCTATCTCCAGCCCCAGAGGGGCGACCTGTTTCTAGCCCCAGAGGGGCGACCTGTTTCAAAACCCCGGAGGGGTGCCCTGTTTCTAGCCCCAGAGGGGCGACCTGTTTCTATCGAACTTCGAGGCGAAAGCCTACACCGTGATAATTCACGATCTGAATGGTGGGATCGTCTTTTAGATATTTACGCAGCTTAGAAATAAAAACATCCATACTTCTGCCCATGAAATAATCGTCATC
>JBMOKS010000131.1:5969-30728 GCA_049324355.1 Bacteroidota bacterium | reverse complement strand
TTCATTACAAACCCAATGAACACTGGACCGTCAACCTGGCCGCCGGCCGGTACAATAAATATCAGCTGCCGCAGGAAGAACAGAATCCCTATTTAATAAAGAGCAATCAATACAGCCTTGATATCAGTTGGATGCAGTCGCAAAGTGAAAACAGCTTGTCGGTGTTCTACAAAACAAACTTCATCAACGGCACCGAAACCAACATCAAGGGCATAGAACTTTTTACCCGTCACAGAATCAATAACAATATACGTTTTCAATTGTCGCTCACGAGTCTGGAGGCCATCTCAACCCGCGACCAGGTAAAGCAGCCGTCGCCGTATAACATTCATTATTTTCTTCGTGGAAATATTGAATACAAGATTCAGGGCACCTGGACCATCACTACCGTGTTTCTCTTCAGGCAAGGAAGTTTTTATCGACCTGTAACCAGCGCGGAGTACAACAGTTCCGTTGATGTTTTTGAGCCAACGTATTCGTCGTCGCTTGAGAGGTTGCCGTCTTACAATACCATCGACCTCAGTATTTCAAAAATATTTCCGTTGACTGAAAAGTCGACTGCCATTGCATTCTTGTCGGTTGGCAACCTCATGGATTTTAAGAACGTGAGAGATTACACCTACAATTTTGACTATACCCAGCGCCGCGAACATCTCTTCTCACAACGCACAGTCTATTTTGGACTAATTATCAATTTTTAACTTTTATGAAAGCAGCAACAGAAAGGAAAGTCATCCGAGGGATACACTTGATCGCCAGCGTTCCTATTGTCGGATATATTTATGGGCCGGTAGCGGAGAAACCGGAGGCAGCTTTTGTCGTTCGCATAATATTATTCCCGCTGGTGATTCTCACCGGGTTATGGATGTGGAAGGGACATGTTGTGAAACGTTGGTTTAATAACTTGCAAAGTTCCCGATCGACTGCTTAGCACCTCAACACTTCATTTTGTATCTTTCCCCCCTATGGAATTTGGAAAAGTAATAACTGAAGAACTCAGCAGCATAGATTTTACGTTACCGGTCGACCCACAGGAAACAACAACGTTGCTACAAAAAAATAAAGACGGCGCTCCTCCGCAAATATTTGTGGGATGTGCCAAATGGGGTCGCAAAGACTGGGTAGGAAAAATTTATCCAAAAGGAACAAAAGAAGCCGACTTCCTCTCCCACTATGCCAGGCACTTTAACTGCATTGAACTCAACGCCACCTTTTACCGCATGCCCACGGCGACCCAAACAGCCGGATGGAAAAATAAAGTCGGAGAGAATTTTCAATTTTGCCCGAAATTTACTGACCAGATCACGCACATCAGGCGTCTGAAAGAGACTCGTGAATTGACTGACCGATTCCTAGAGGGTATATCGGGTTTCGGCGCAAATCTCGGGCCCGTGTTCTTAATGCCTCATCCCGGCATGGGGCCGAAGACCCTCGAAACCATGGAGGCATTTATCGAATCCATGCCCAAAGACATTAAGTTATTTGTAGAGCTTCGTCATGCGGAATGGTACTCCAATGTGGAGGCATTCGATAAAGTCTTTGCCATGATGGAAAGGCATCGCGCAGGCTCCATCATCACCGATGCCAGCGGACGCCGCGATTGTGTGCACATGCGCCTCACCACACCCGAAGCCTTCGTCAGGTTTGTAGGCAATGGCCTTCACCCCACGGACTACACACGCATTGACGAATGGGTACAAAGAATGAAAAAATGGATGACAGAGGGGATCAGGAAGATCTACTTCTTCATGCATCAACATGAAGAACTCCATTCACCGGAACTCAGCAAATACCTGATCCAGCAGATCAATAAACATTGCGGAACATCGATACCGGAACCGGAGTTTGTTAAAGCGGTTGAATCAATTGAAGAAGCACCTGTCAAAAAGAAAAAAGTAACGAAAACGAAAAAATAGTCAATGGTTTATAGGTCAATGAAAAATCAAAGTATCTCTAGTGACGAGTAATTGGTGACGCATGACGGAGGCGAAATACCCTGACACTATCCCTGCAAATTCCGGCAACCAACAAAGGCGTGCTGTTTTCAAAGTACAATAATGATGTCACCTGCCCCTCCAGTAGTAACCCGGTTTTCGAGGGCGGCAGCACCTCGAATGTTTTATCACCTTTCCCGAGCAGCACCACCCCTTTATTCGCATCGTAGTTTCCTGTTGAGACGTCGAAAGAATGATCATTACCGGCGATCAGCAAATCCAAATGTCTGTCGCCATTAAAATCGCGCACAATAATTTTCTTGACAGGCGACGTCTGTACCACCGAAGCCAATCGCTCCCAGGTCAGTTCTCCCTTATCATTCCAAAGAACAAAACTGGAGGTCGTGTTCGCGAAAAACTTGTTCTCGGCAGCGACCGATGGCCGATCGATAAGGCTATCTACCGTGGCGTAGCTGAACCGCGTGTAGCTAATATATTTTTTTCTGAAATACGGTGATTGAGCTGCTAACTCGTCCAGATAGTTTACCGGGTATTCCTTCATTACACCGTTGGCATCCTTCCAAAAAGCCGTGGTCAGTGGATCGATGTCACCATTTTTATCGACATCGACTGCATATAGACACATGGGAAATTTTTCGGTGACAGTGAACCTGTGATTTTCACCGAGGTTGCCAATAACGTAGTCGTCATCGCCATCCTGATCGAGATCAGCCGCCACAATCGTCGACCAGAAACCGTGTTTTGATGTAAGGTTATTATTGTTGACAATCTGAAAATTCTTCCCGTTTTCATTTTGCACGATGGCTATAGCATTCCACTCTCTCGTGATCATAAGGTCCTCCCACCCGTCGCCGTTATAATCGCTCCATGCTGCGTCGGTGACCATGCCTAAATTAAGCGGCAAGAACTTCTCAGAAAATTTGCCACCGTCGTTCATCAGCACATAAGATTCCGGCGCCATGGGGAACGCGCCTTTTTTAACGCGTGCGCCGACAAATAAATCCACATCACCATCGCGATCATAATCAAAGGGCCGCACTACCGAAGCCGGAAATGGCGGTAAAGGCAGCTCGATTCTTTGGAACTTACCCCCATTATTCTTATATAAGTAGTGCTTGTAATCTTTCTCGTTCTCGCAGGCATACCCGCCTGAGACGCTCACAATATCCTGATCGCCATCTTTGTCGACATCCAGAAAAACAAGATCCGACTCGGCGCAAGTTTTTGCATCGGTCAACCCATCGATAGCATTCTTGACAAATTTACCGTCTTCAAACAGAAACACGGTTGTGGGCAATTGGTCTGATGCCCCGATCAGCAGATCGTCGTCGCCGTCACCGTTAACGTCTCCCTGCGCCAGACAGGGACTTACTTGCGACAGCTTGTGTTGAAGTATTCGTTGGTTTTGAAAAAAGTCGACATAATCATCGTCCGCATGAAGGTAATCAATAGCCCCGTTGTACCGCTCGAACAGCGCTGTTAAGGGCAGAGCATCTGAACGCAAACCTTGTGGTTTCGCTGCCATCTCATCGATCTCCAAAAGCTGATTGATTTTTACGTCTCGTAAAACGGTTTTATTCTTTCCATCAGGCCATACCACGTGGATTGAATCAACGATTGTATTTGGCTCCAGTCCGAAATGAACTACCGGATCTACAGAAGAAATATATCCACGCGTGAGAAAATGTTCGTAAAATTGATACTTTCCTCCTGACCACAACTCTACCTTCGCTCCAATCGCTGCTGTATTATTATGCCTTCCTTTCAACTTGATCCGGAGGAATCCGGTATGGTCATTGATTTTTCCGATCGTGTTGTTTCGATACACGAAGGCTTTGTCGTTGATATTGTTGACGACATAATCCAGGTCTCCGTCATTGTCAAGATCTACGAACGCGGCGCCATTGGAAAATGATGGAGTCTTCAGGCCCCAGGCTTCGGTTTGATCATTAAAATGATAATCACCGGCATTTTCATAGGCGTAGTTGCTTACTTTGACGATTGGGATGCGACCGATGATATGTTTATCGGTGGCCACAAAACCATAGACCTGCGCTTTGTAATTGGTGAAGTCTTTGTCCGTAAGGTCTTTGGGAAAACCGTTGGTGATGAGCAGGTCGCGGTCGCCGTCGTTGTCGTAATCGGCAAATAGCGGAGACCAGCTCCATTCCGTTTGAAAAATTCCTGCCAGTTGTCCTACTTCGCTGAATGGAAGCATTCGCCCGTCCGAAAAGCCGTTGTGAAGATGAAGCATATTGCGAACGTACTGATGCTCGTATCCGAACTTTTCATCATTCACGTAAAAAAAGTAACTGTTGCCATTAATGGTCTGCTTTTTTCTGAAGTATTGCTCCGGCATCATATCGACAGTGAAGATGTCGGGGTTGCCGTCGTTGTTCACATCGGAGACATCATTACCCATGGAAAACTTTGATTGATACGACAAATAGGCAGGGGACTCATTTTTAAATGTACCGTCTCTCTGATTGATATACAGCAGGTCGTTGGATATATAGTCGTTGGAGATGTAAATGTCGGGGTAGCCATCTTTGTTGATGTCCGCAAATGCAAGCCCCAATCCAAAACCTTCGTAGACAATACCAGCTTCGCGGGTTACATCCTCGAATTTTCCATTGCCAAGATTCCGGTAAAGCCTGTCGTTATTGATGGCGCTGCCATCTGCGATCTTCGGTCGATAGTTTGTTGGAATACTTTGATCGACAATATTATTGAGAACATAAAGATCGAGGTCACCGTCGAGGTCGTAGTCGAAGAATCCGGCATGTACCGAATAACCGTCTTCCGCAACACCGTAGTCTTCCGCCATCTCTTTAAACCGGATCTCTCCGCCCGAAACCCCCTGATTGACCCAGAGCCGGTTTTTTCTTTTCTGTGGATCTTTGTCTGTAGTGGACGCAAGATATACGTCAGGCCACCCATCGGCATTGATATCGGCTATAGACACACCGCTGTACCATTGATCATTCTTGAGCTTTTCGAAGCTCGATGTGATGTCCTTGAATTTGAATTCGCCGAGATTCTGATAAACCTTCGTCGACACTTTGTTTCCAGTGAACACCAGATCCTGGAGACCATCGTTGTTCAAGTCGCCAACGCCAACACCGCCGCCATTGTACATGTACTCATTGTGGAGAATATTAAAGCTGTCGTTCTCTTCCACTGTATTTACAAAATCGATTCCTGTATCACCGGAAGATAACAACTCAAAACGTGTGACACCGGTTGTACAGGAAAACAGCAGTACGATATTGAAAATGGCTAAGTAATTTTTCATTGGTGTTGTAAAGGTCCTAACAATATAAAAAAGTTGACTATGAAAAGCGCGGAACAGCAATGAAAAAGGCTCCGGAAAAAAGGAGCCTTTTATGACAAATACCTGAAAATCGAAATTATCTGTTTTGTACCAGCAAGCCATTACTCAAGTCGATCTGGCGTTGCGGTATCGGATAATTAACATCCTCTGCACCGGCTGTTATAGTACCATATAACGCCGAACGTTTAGGCTTTTCATACGTCAAAATCCTGTTCAGCTCGGTTACTGCAATGCCCCATCGCTGTAAGTCAAAATACCGATGGCCTTCCATGCCCAGTTCAAGTTTTCTTTCCATTTGAACGGCTTTACGGGCCGTAGCCTGATCGGCAAAAGCGCCATAAGGAGCAATATCATAACTGGCCGCATCGGTTGCGTTGTCATCTTCTTTAACAAAGCCAGCCGAATTGGCGGCACGATTGCGCACCAGATTAACGTTAATGAGCGCGTTGGCGAGATCGTTAGTCTCCACCTGGCATTCAGCCAAGAGCAGGAGCACATCTGCATAGCGGATCATGCGATAACCATTGGCAGTCCATCCAGAAGTCCAGTTACCAACCTCAGTGAAAGTTCCTTCCTGAGATTTTTTGTACACCTGCTTTTTCGGACTGTACGGTCCGGCATAGGACTGATCGCGAATCCAATCTTGACCAGTATGAACGCCCCAATCGAGATATGGAATACCTCTCCTTCCAACAGTCCAGTCCAAGCGAGGATCCACTTCAAGAGAGTTATCTTCTACCCACAAGAGATCCCAATCTGTAGGGCTTACCAACGGATTTTTATTTGTGTTGTCGGTGAGTGCGCGATATGCCCGATCGATATACGGAAGACCCGGAGCGTAGACAGTAACAGCTTCGTCTTTCTTGTAGGCCTTTGCCGCATCCCACACTCCGCCTGACGGAACACCCTGGTCTCTAAGCAGTTCTTCGCCCACGTTGTTGTAACTGAAATCCAGCAAGGGCAGCCCACCGACCGTTCTGAAGGAATTGACAAATTCCTGGGATGGTTGAAAGAACCCGCAGCATCCGCCGGGAGATCCACCGCCTTTATAGGGGAAGTTGAGCACTTCTCCCCAACCGCCGTTCCAGCCGCCGGAGCCATCGTTTACAGAATACTGAACCGTGTAGATGGCTTCGACACCATTCCTCTTGGAGATATCAAAAATATCGCCATAGAGAGGTTCAAGTCCAATGGCAGAACCGTCGGGCTTTTTGCCGTTAGTTTTTACATCTTGAAGTAAAGTTTTGGCAGCAGCATAGTCTTTGTTCATTTGCATGTGGGCTTTCGCCAACAGCACCTTTGCCACCGTACCATTGAACCTTCCGATCTGGTCCATATCGTCGGGAAGTGAAGTTCCCTCCTGCAAGTCAGCTATAATGTTGGCTCTTACATCGCTCGCGTTAGTTACTTTTTTAAGGTCTGTGTCTTCTGCCACATACGGTATTCCACTACCATCGGCTTTTGCCCACATTCTCCAGGCTTCAAAGTGAAAATAGCCCCGCAGGGTTCTGGCCTGCTTTCTGAATGATTCAGCCTTGGCAGCGTCTATTGTTCCGGCTTTTTCTGCCTCTTTTAAAATGGTAAGTGCAGCGTTGGCCCTCGAAATGCCCTCATAAATAGCACGCCATTTCAAATTGAGGTAAGGATTGGTTGCCGATTCAGAATAGGTCTGAATAGGATTGATATCCGGCTGATCGCCAGAGTCTGTACCCTTGTTGGCTTCCAAACCTCGAATGCTTCCGAATACCCAGTTGGAGGAAGCTGCCTCCCATCCGCCGGTTCCTTGTGAGGAAATTCCATCGAGCATGGAATAGGCTCCAATGAGAAGAGCATCAACACCTTCCGGTGTAGCGAGCACTGAGGGATCCAAAGCCCCCTTAGGAGCCACCTCCAAAAAATCCTTTTGGCACGAATTGATCACCATAATCATGAGTATCAATGCCAGTGACGATTTTATCTTTTTCATATCTTGTTTTCCTTTGATATCATGTATTATAAACCAATGTTAACACCAACAAGGAATTGCTTGACAACAGGGTAGTTGCCATGATCAACACCGAAGCTGCGATCGTCTCCACCCAGTTCAGGATCAAGGCCAGAGTATTTGGTCGCCGTAAACAAATTCACGCCCTGGATATATACCCGGGCTGTTGTCAATCCAATTTTACCAATGATGTCTTGGGGGATCATGTAGCCGATCTGTATGTTCTTCATCCTCAAAAATGATCCGTTCTCTACGTAGTAGCTCACGGACTGTGTGTTTGTAGAGAAGTTTGATTTGTTGGAGGCCTTCGGTGTGCTAGCACCAGGTCGTTCTGGTGTCCAGCTATTGTTCAATAGGTCGAGGCTCTTCTGCCCTTGGAACGAGGGCCAAAAATCAATCCACCATTTATTAAAGTTGAATATGTCATTGCCTTTAGAACCATACAGGAAAGCAGTAAGGTCAAATCCTTTCCAGACAAGGCTGAGGTTAAGACCATAGGTGAAGTCGGGATTGGGATTGCCCATGAAGACCCTGTCATCGCTGTCGATCTCACCATCACCGTTAATGTCTGCATAACGGAAGAAGCCAGGCTCAGCTCCATCCTGTGTGGGCGCACTGGTCACTTCAGCTTGGCTCTGGAATAAGCCTTGAACCTGATAGCCGTAGAATTCCGAAATGGCTCGTCCCTCTTCATTCCTGTTAAATGGACCGATCCTCGAACCTCCCCAGTCGAAGTACTTAAACCCTTCTGCGAGTTTGATAATCTCATTCTTGTAAGTTGTAAAGGTAAGGTTACCTTCAAACCTCACGTCTGAGGAAATATTCTGCCGATAGATGATCTGAAGATCGATACCGGTGTTTTTCATCTCGGCGATATTCACAAAGGGCTGAGCGGCCCCGCCGGCGATCGCAGGTAATTCAGGGTTATACAGCAGGTCTTGGGTTTGCTTGCTATACCAGTCGAAAACAACCTCCAGCTTGTTGCCAAGCAAACCAGCATCAAAACCTATATTGGTCGTGATGTTGGTCTCCCATTTTGCATCAGGGTTGCCAATCCGGGTGGGTCTGAAACCTTGTAGTGAAGAGTTACCGGTTCCATTCAAGTCGTAGTTAGACGTGCTGGCCGATCCGCCATATAAGTAGAACTGATTCTGGGGCGACAAAGCCAATTGGTTACCCATGGTGCCATACCCACCTCTTAGCTTCAAATCTGTAATAACCTCATTGTCCGCCAAGAATGATTCTTCGCTGAGACGCCATGCCGCAGTTACGGAAGGAAAAGTACCATACTGGTTGTTTTGCCCAAACTTCGACGATCCATCGCGTCGGATAGTTGCGCTCAGCATGTACTTATCTTTAAATCCGTAGTCGATGCGCAGGAAGTTGGAAACCAATGTTGTCGGAGTTTGTATCCGATCCAGACCATTCTCAACGTTTGTTGCCGCTGTAATAGTACCGCCGTTATCCAACGAGCGGAAAGGAACCGCATCCGAGAAGTACCCAGCGCGTGTGGCATTCAAGCCGCGTCCGATATTGGTTTTAACGGCTTCGTAACCGCCCACAGCGAGTAATGAATGATCGCCAAATTGTTTTTGGAACGTTACGGTGTTGGTCCAAACCCAATCGTTGTTATAATAAGCACCTTCGTTGAACGACGGTGTGGCCACATTCTCTGCGTTTTCGTAAGTGGCGAATGTATAATTTGTGAAGTACGCGTTCTGCAGCGTGCCTCCAAAAGTGGTTTTGAAATTCAGCCCCTCAATAATTTTGACATCAGCGAATACACTACCGATGAGGCGTATATCAAACGCCCGGTCATCCTGGTCTCTTTCAAGAAGGGCAACCTGGTTGAGTCCGTTGCCTAACCTTGGAGCAATACCAGTTCCGCCGTAGTCACCTACTTTGAAGTCGTGAGTAACGCCAGTCACCGCGGTGGTCATTCGCACGGGAATGATCGGTTGTGCGCGATAAACACCCATGGACACCGGACTGGATTCATCCAGGTTTCCCACGGCAAGTCCGGACCGATGCGACATGGTCAGATTTTCGCCTATCGTCACGCGGTCCTTGATCTTGAATTCAGAATTGAAACGGGCTGCAAACCTCTTGGAGAAAGTGGTGTTGACGATACCGTTTTGATCAAAATAATTGAGGCCGGCGTAAAACTTTGAATTTGTATTTCCGCCTGACAAGGAGAGGTCATGATTCTGGATGGAAGCCGGATCTGTGATCGCATCCCACCAATCGGTATCTCCAGCCCAGTTTGGCAAAGAGGGTGTGGCATTGGTTGAAGGTCCATAGATAGGGTGCGTTTCGGTCGTTCCGTCGTTCTTATAAACCAACCACTGGAGGTCGGCATACTGCTGCGTGTTCAACAGGTCTTCCGTTGCGCCCTTGCCTGGAGACTGTGTACCGACGTACATATTATAATTTACCGAGATACCCGAACTCACTCCTCTTTTTGTGGTCACCACAACAACACCGTTAGACGCTCTCGAACCGTAAATTGACGCAGCACCTGCATCTTTCAAAACTGAAATACTCTCTACGTCGTTGGGGTTCAACGTTGAAATGTCTTGCGTTGGCACGCCATCGACGACATACAGTGGATCATTATTTTCAAAAGACCCAAACCCCCTGATCCTCACTTTCGCAGTAGTGCCAGGTTGACCGTTTCCAATAACCGTTACGCCGGCTATGCGGCCTTGCAATTGGTTGGATACGTTTCCAACCGGAATAGCGGTAAGTTCAGCTGTTTTGACGATACCGACTGAGCCTGTTACATCCTTCTTTTGTTGTACGGCATAACCTGTCACAACCAATTCAGTGAGCGTTGTAACGTCGGGTGTCATTTGAACATTGACTACCGACCGTGATCCAACAATAATTTCTGCCGAGGCATAGCCCACAAAGGTGAAAACCAAGACGGCCTGGTCACTGGACACCGAAATAGAAAACTTCCCATCTACGTCAGAGGCCGTTCCCGTGGAAGTCCCTTTTACCAACACATTCACGCCTGGCATGGCGCTGCCAGTTTCATCTGTGATGGCGCCGGTGACTACCCTTTCTTGTGCGAGTGCTAACGAACCGAGGAATAGCAGCATGATCGTCGCTATTAAACTCGAACGTCTGTAGAGTTTTTTCATAAATTTTGGTTTGGGTTAGGATTTAGAATTTTTGCCCTATTAAAAGAACATTCACAAAATATTATTGTGAATAATCCCGTTATCTAATCTAATTATTCCGCAAAAATTAAGTTAGTAAAATAGCATAAATTGTATCGGAAACGTTTTCACAATCGATTACGGTTTCGTTAGTGATGCCGATTTCAGAAGCCTCAATAGAGCTTTTGTGTGCCCTAACACCCGTTCAGGGTGCCAAAACCCGCCCCATTCACCGTGCGTTAGTCACTATCTGAAAAGCCATTTATATGTGTTATTTTGGCCGACTTTTTCTGTATGACACTTGACCACAAATACCCTGTTCACCTCACCAATTCCGTCACTGGAAAAAAAGAACTCTTTCAACCACTCGTACCCGGACAAGTCGGCATGTATGTATGTGGACCTACCGTCTACAATAACGTGCACCTGGGAAACACCAGAACCTTTTTAACTTTTGACATCGTATTGCGATACCTCCGATTCCTGGGATATAAGGTCCGATATGTAAGAAACATCACTGACGTGGGCCACCTCGAAAGCGATGCCGACGAAGGCGAGGATAAGATCTCGAAAAAAGCACGTCTCGAAAAGCTTGAACCCATGGAGATCGTGAACCAGTATACCCTGGATTTTCACGAAGTGATGCGGCAATTCAATATCCTCCCGCCCAGCATCGAACCTTCGGCTACAGGGCATATCGTAGAACAAATTGAGATCACGCAACAACTCATCAATAAAGGCCTGGCCTATGTCGTCAATGGCTCGGTATATTTTGACGTTAAAAAGTATAATCAGTCGCACCACTATGGAATCCTTTCCGGCAGAAAGATCGAAGACCTCATGGAAAGCGGTCGTGATCTTGACAGTCAGGACGAAAAGAGAGAGAAGGTCGACTTCGCCCTTTGGAAAAAAGCATCGCCCTCCCACATCATGCGATGGCCCTCGCCGTGGGGTGAAGGCTTCCCCGGCTGGCACATTGAGTGCACCGTCATGAGTACCAAATACCTTGGAGAAACATTCGACATCCATGGCGGCGGCATGGACCTGAAATTCCCGCACCACGAATGCGAGATCGCACAAGCTACCGGCGCGAATGAAAAACCTCCGGTACGTTATTGGCTGCATTCCAACATGTTGACGGTGAACGGACAAAAGATGAGCAAGTCACTGGGCAATTCATTTCTCCCGCGCGAACTCTTCTCCGGAAAACATCCCCTGCTGGAAAAAGGATATTCACCGGCAACCGTAAGGTTCTTCATGCTCCAATCGCACTACTCCAGCACGCTCGATTTTTCGAATGAAGCGTTGAACGCCGCGGAAAAGGGGTTCAAAAAATTGAGCAATGCATTGAAGACCGTCAAGACACTTCAATACACCATCGAAAAATCGATCAGCAAAGAGCTGGTCGAAGAGCTTCAACAGCATATTGACGAGTGCTACGAAAACATGAGCGACGACTTCAACACCGCGAAAACACTAGCAGTGCTATTTGAAATGTCGGCTCGCATCAATGACTTTAAATCCGGAAACACTCCGCTACACCAGATCGACAAGCAGACCTTCGAAGCTTATCAAAAAACATTCGTCGGTTTTATGGAAGACGTGCTTGGCTTAACCGAAGAACATACCCGGAACGATGATTTGCTCGACGGCGTTATTAAAGTACTGATCGAGCTGCGAAAAAAAGCGAGAGAGGACCGGCAGTATGCACTTTCTGATAAGATCAGAGATGATCTCAAAGCCGTAGGAGTTCAAGTGATGGACGGCAAGAACGGAGAAATGAGTTACACCATCGAATAAAAGTCATTTGCTAAAAAAAATTTTCATACTACCGATTCGGCTGTATCAGCTCACCCTGTCGCCCATGCTGGGCACGCACTGTCGCCACACACCGTCGTGTTCACAATATACTATAGAAGCAATCGCAGAATGGGGTGTGTTTAGAGGCATTTGGATGGGCGCTAAAAGAATTTCACGATGTCATCCGTGGGGTACAAGTGGGTATGATCCCGTGCCAAAAAAGAAATAATTTCCGGGTATTATTTTCTTCCTAACAACCGTTAAAGACCTTTAAGCTTTCGATCTGAATTTTCTTTTATCACAAATTCAAAATACTTTGGTGCCAAGAAACCGGAGTGTAGTTGAAATCGCTGGAAGAAAATACTGATCTTGTTCAGAGCATTAAAAATGGTGATGCACAAAGTTTAGAGCTTCTCTTTCGAAGACTCTATCCGCATATGTGCGCTTATGCCAACAAGTTTCTTCATGACCTTGACGAGGCCGAGGAGATCGTTCAGGAAGTTTTTTTTCGGATCTGGAAAAACAGAAAGTTATTAGATGAAACTCAGTCCATCAAATCTTACCTCTTCACGGCTGTAAAGAACAATTGTTTTACTTCGTTGGAGCATAAAAGAGTAAAAGACAAGTACGCCGAGCTCCTCGCCTACGTGTATCGGTCATCTGAAGGCTATAGCCATTCACACGAGTTTCTGGTGGCCAGCGAACTGGAAAAAGATTTTACAAAAGCACTGGATCAACTGCCTCCTGAATGTCGTCGTATCTTTGAGCTGAGCAGGTTTGAAGGATTAAAATATCACGAAATAGCACAACAACTCAATATTTCCATCAAGACCGTCGAAACCCAAATGTCGCGCGCCCTTTCCAAAATAAGACTTCAACTCAGGGATTATCTTGTCATGTTGTTCCTGCTGAACCTGTTAAAATAAAGCCTCGTTCTTCGTCCCCCATTCTCGCACAACGTTTTTGCTGATTATTTCTTTTTTGACTGTGTCAGGGTGACGCACGACTATCCCGTAGTAGTTGAAAGGTAAAAAGCATTTATGAATCACCCCGACAAACACATCAAGGAACTCATTGCCCGTTTTCTGGATCGCACAGCCTCGGAAGCCGACCTCTCTGAACTCAAGGCGTGGCTCGGTGAAAATGAAATCAATAAAAAATATTTCGATGAAATAAACGAGGCCTTTCAGGCTAACACCATACTCGGAAATTTTAATCCGGAAAAAGTAGACAGCGCATGGCAAAAGTTTTCCGAGCGCATGGGCGAAGACATCGGTAAACCCGCCGCTCGCATGATCAGCCGAACGTATTACAATTTCCTGAGAATTGCCGCATCCATCTCTATCTTACTCCTTGCTTCCTTTGGCTTGTGGAAATACCTCCAACACGACAGCACCGATTCATCGAGGAAAGTAATTGTTTATAATCCTCAGGGTCGGAATACGCACATCATGCTGCCCGACAGCACTTCGGTGTGGCTGAACACCAACAGTACCCTGGAATACAACAGCGATTTCGAAAAAGGCAAACGAGAAGTGGTACTAAAAGGCGAAGCTTTTTTCGATGTCAGAAAAAAACAGCGTCAGAATTTTATTGTTAAGACAGACCACATTTCAATCCAGGTAAAAGGCACGAGATTTAATGTACGCGCTTACGACGGTCAGGACGAGAACACTACACTCGAAGAAGGAAAAGTTGAACTGACTGTTCATGGAGCGAAGAAAAAGTACAACATGACACCCGGCGACCAGATCACCGTAACCAACAAACAACATAAGGTAACGATGAAAAAGGTTGACCCGTCTGACTTCTCCGCCTGGAAAGAAGACAAACTTGTTTTTGATAACGCACTACTCGCCGATATCATCGTCAAGCTCGAAAACCGATTCAAGGTAAAAATCATCGTGAGCGAAACCATTGCCCAACGTGAACGACTCACCATGACCATTACAAATGAGACAATCGAGGAGATTTTAGAATTGATCCAGCTCTCCTCACACTTGAATTACAAGAAGGAAAAAGATCGGATCATTATTTACGAATAGATTTTACCCAACCTAACTATAATCTAAAACGCGTATGAGAAACCTCTATCAACCTAGACGAAAACCGTGGGCATGCTCTCCGTTTGTGTGGGCTGCTTTAATGCTGGTGGTGATGTTGAGTGGCAGCCGGGCCGCAGTGGCCCATGACTCCGAAATGAGTCAGCATACCACTCCTATCGAATTGGACCTCAAAGATGCTACCATTAAAGAGGCCTTGCGAGAGATTGAGCGCCAGACCAAATTCAATTTCGTAATCAACGACAGCCGACTACGATTTGTAGAAAAACATATCACCCTGTCGATTCGCGAATCTGATATACACATTATCCTGAATCAGATCCTGGAAGGCACCGGTATCTCCTACAAGATCAAAAAAAATCACATTACCCTGATACCGCCACCGGACCGCCGCCCCATGACCCCCGTGGCAGATTCGGGAGGACGTTATTTCGAAATCAACCCGGACGACAATCCGATGTTTGAAAATTATATCGCCGCCGCCGACATCAACGTCTCAGGAAATGTTAAAGATGAGAGTGGCCTCGCGTTGCCAGGTGTGAACGTTTTAGTGAAAGGTACAACAATTGGTACGGTGACCGATGCCAATGGCAGTTTCGCACTCGCTGTTCCCTCAAACGAGTCGATACTGGTCTTCAGCTTTATCGGGTACCTTACCAAAGAAGTCGCCGTCAACGGGCAAACCGTGATCGATGTGCAACTTTCGGCAGATGTGAAGACACTAAGCGAAGTGGTGGTGATCGGATACGGTACACAAAAGAAATCAGACTTGACCGGCGCAGTAAGTTCCGTTAAAGCCGAAGAGATCATGGAACGTCCTGCTGCATCGTTGAACCAATCTTTGGCAGGACGCATAACCGGCGTGTGGATCAACACCAACTCCGGTCGTCCCGGTGGACAAACCAACGTCCGCATTCGTGGTTTCAGTTCCATTAATACATCGAACAACCCCCTTTATGTTGTCGATGGTGTCATCCTTCCCGTAGGGACACAAACACAAAATTCAAATTCCATCGACTTCATCAACCCCAGCGATATTGCTTCGGTTGAAGTTTTAAAAGATGCCTCCGCTACGGCCATCTACGGTGCCCGGGGCGCCAATGGCGTGATCCTTATCACCACCAAGAGAGGTAGCAGCACCGGTGGAAGAATAACCTACGATCTTCAGGTCAGCGTTCCGACCATCGGCCCGAAACGTGTGGAGATGCTAAACGCTCAGGAATTTATTCAAGTAGAAGACCTCGCCTATAAGAATGCGCAGTTCTACGATCCGGCGGGATGGGCTGCCGGCACTTATGTCGATCCTAAACTTAAGCGCACCGATCCAAGGCTTTTTGATGCCAGCGGCAATCCGATCTATAACACCGATTGGTTTAAAGAGTCAACACAAAACAAGCCCACACAAAATCATCAGCTATCTATCACCGGTGGAAACAAGGACCATACCTATGGCGTGTTCGTTGGTTACCGCGATGAAAATGGTCTGCTCTTGAACTCATACCTGAAGCGCTATTCAGCAAGATTTTCGTTCGACAGCCAGATCAATAGCTGGATAAAAATGGGCGGAAGCTTGAGCTACAACAATCAAGACGAAAATCTGGTTGACATTGGAACCGGCGGGTTGAATTCAGTTCGGATGATCACAGAAGCAATCCCGATTTTGCCCATAAAATTCCCTGATGGAACCTGGGCAGGCAACGCAGATTATCCTGGTATGGAAGGCGGCGAGAATCCTGTAAACATTCTGACCAACCGGATCTATCAGTTGCTGACGCAAACTACCCTGGGCAACGTGTACGCCAACATCAATCTGGCGCAGGGACTTGAGTTTCGCTCAATCCTTGGAACCAGCATCGTGACACGCGAGCGTGGCGAATACAACGGAAAAAACCTGCGTGGCATTTCGTCGCCGCTCGGATCCTCGGTGCTCAATAGTAATCGCGAGTCTTACTATTCTTTTGAAAACTATCTGACTTACAATAAACGCCTGGCTGAGATACACGCCTTCACCGGCTTGTTGGGAATCTCCTTCCAGGAAACCAACATTTTTGGCTTTACCACAAGTGTAAGGGGAATGTTGGATGACTATCTTTCATTCAACAACTTCGGTTCGGCGGCAACGTTCAACCCGTCGGGTTCCGGCCGGGCAAGGTTTGCCTTTAATTCATACTTCGGAAGAGTAAACTACAGTCTCAAAGACAAATACCTCTTCACCATCACAGGTCGTGCCGATGGGGCTTCCAAGTTTGGCGAATCCAGAAAATTCTCGTTCTTCCCGTCTGCCGCATTGGCCTGGAAAGTATCGGAAGAACCTTTCATGCGGGGCATCAGCGCCATCTCCAATTTAAAATTGCGCACAAGCTACGGTGTGACCGGAAACTCGGAAATACCAACCTATTCGGCCCTTGAGCGGCTCGGCGCAGGCTACTCGGCTATCTTCAACAACCAGCGTGTGACTGGTGTGGGCATCAATTCCTTGTCGAACCCCAACTTGCGATGGGAGAAAACCGCGCAGTCTGATATCGGCCTTGAGATCGGTTTGTTCAACAATAAGATCTCTATTGAAACCGACGTTTATTATCGCAAGACGACCGACATGTTGCTCAGCGCGCCGCTTCCGACGTCGAGTGGATTTGGCAGTATCGTGAAGAACGTGGGCAGTATGGAGAACAAAGGTTTTGAATTTGCGATCACTTCAGAAAATATTCAAAAAGGCGATTTCACATGGACAACGTCTTTTAATATTTCTATGAATCGTAACAAAGTTCTGTCGCTGGCTACGCCAGCACCGATCTTCGGATTGGGCAACCCGAACTTCACCAATCCCACCGGTATCATCCAGGAAGGTGCATCGGTTGGATCATTCTGGGGACTTGTTCGTTTAGGCACCTGGAGCACCGCTGACGCCGCCGAGGCCGCAAAATACAGCAGCTACCGCGGAGGAAAACAGATCTTGCCGGGCGACATCCGCTATGCCGACCTCAATGGCGACTACTTCATCAACGATGCAGACCGCATCATTATCGGCAATGGTAATCCCGATGCGTTCGGTTCTTTCATCAACTCCGTGCGCTTCAAAAATTTCGACTTCACACTCGAGTTGCAATACTCTTACGGCAACGATGTGTTGAACCAAACTCTTCACTCGGCAGAAGATCGCCAGGCGATCGCCAACAGTTACAGCTCCGTATTGAACGCCTGGACGCCCGAACATCAAAACACGCCGATCGCAGCCATCCGCGACACACGCGCCGGTTATGTTACAAATGTGGATACACATTGGGTGGAAGACGGCTCATTCCTGAGAGGTAAAAATTTGTTGATCGGATACTCCCTGCCTGCATCGCTTACCGACAGACTTCATGTCGAGCGATTCAGGGTATACGGATCGGTTCAGAATTTTTTCCTGGCCACAAAGTTCACCGGCAACGACCCGGAGGTGACAACTTACGGAAATCCCTTCGCTCAAGGTCAAACCTTCTTTGACTATCCGAAACCCACGGTGTATATGCTGGGTTTGAGTGTGGGACTTTAATCATCCATCTAACAGAAAAGAAATCGATATGAAATTCAAGTTAAAAAATTTAGCCGCGCTGATATTTTCCGGTACACTGCTGGCTGTTTCAGGTTGTTCAGATTTCCTCGACGAGAAAGACCCCTCTAACCTGACGGCTGAAAATTATTTTACAAGACCGGAGCATGCTGACGCTGCCGTTGTGGCAATCTATGATAACCTCAGATTCCTCAATGGCGGCACCGGCATCTTTGCGCAGAATTGGCAGATGCTCGAAGCTTTGACCGGAACCTCTGCCACGGAAACAGGTCAGAATCAAGATCTCAATAACCTGCTCGCACTTTCGTACAACGCCGAAAATTTATTCATCCGTCAATGGTGGAATGCGCTCTACCGCGGCATCGCCAATGCCAACCTTGCCATCGCAAATATTCCTGCCATTCAAATGGACGATGTAGCCAAGAATAAATTCCTCGGACAGGCCCAGTTCTTAAGAGCACTATATTATTTCTGGCTCGTGCGTTTATACGGCGACGTGCCCCTCATCACGAAGCCGGTGAATGCCACCTCACCCGAACTGTATCCTACACGCGCCACGCAGCAAGCTGTATACGATTTGATCGTGAGCGATCTCACCGCCGCAGAAAATTCAGGCCTGGCCTGGACAGACAATACCGGTCGGGTTTCCATGGGTGCCGTGAAATCTCTGCTCTCCAGCGTGTACCTGACCATGGCCGGCTTCCCACTGAACAAAGGAACAGAGTACTATCAAAAGGCAGCTGACAAATCTAAAGAAGTGATCGATAGCAAACTTTTCAGAACCTTCCAGAACTACGATTCCCTTCACCTGCGAGGCTCAGAAAATTTCCGCGAGCACATTTTTATGATTCAATATGCCGCCGGTATTATCGATGGACCATTCCAGGGATTGATGTTGCCCAACTTTAAAAATATCTCGGCCTACTCCGACGAGATCGGCACTACGGTTCCTACTGTTTCATTCTTTAATTCATATGAAGCAACGGATGTGCGCAAAGCGGAGCAGCAGTTCTTCTATACATCGTACTACGACGGCGGGAACGGCGGCGTAAAAGTGTTGGGCAAGCCATACATTTTTAAACACTTCGATAAAGAAGCTCATGGCACATCGGGTGTGAAAGGTACCGCGATTAGTGGACTAAACTGGCCATTGATCCGGTACGCGGAAGTATTGCTAACGTTTGCGGAAGCCCAGAACGAAATCAGCGGACCTACAACCGCGACAGAAGACGCGATCAATAAGATTCGTGCACGTGCCGGACTTTCTGCCATCACCGGATTATCGAAAGATCAGTTTCGCGAAGCCGTTTGGAAAGAGAGATGGTATGAGTTGTGCTTCGAAGGCAAAACATGGTTCGATATGGTTCGTACCCGAAAAGTTTTCAACGAAAGCACAAAAGGCTTCGATAATTTCGTAGGACATGCCTTTAGCTACGGACCAGCCCTGCAGCAACGCCATTTGTTGCTGCCGCTGCCCCGTGCAGAAATGCTGAATAATCCGAATCTCACACCTCAAAACGATGGTTGGGAATAGCCGATAAACTTCGAGCCTGTGCGTTACGTTCGCCGTCGAGGCCTACAACTCACAGCAAGATTTAGTTTCCGTAGTATCTATTTGGTTTGGTGATCCCTGTTTCGGTAAAACGGAACAGGGATATTTTCTTTCGGCCAAACCTTACGTGCTTCCGTGTTATTAACGTTTGAAAAAATTAGTACCATTCCCGTAAATCAACATTTCGATTTAAAAGAGAAACACCTACATTTAACCAAAATCATTTCAAGAAACCTATGCCTGATTTTCAAATCAAAAAATCTCCGAAGAATTACGATGTGTGCATTGTTGGTTCCGGAGCGGGTGGCGGCATGGCCGCGTACACATTAGCAAATGCCGGGATTAAAGTGTTATTGCTTGAAGCCGGCCCGATGTACGACCCGGCAAAAAATGTAACACAATTGAAATGGCCCTGGGAATCTCCCCGTCGGGGCGCTAGCACATCTTTCCGCCATTTTGGCGATTTCGATGCTGCCTATGGAGGCTGGGAACTCGAAGGAGAACCTTATACTCATAAAGATGGAACAAAGTTCGACTGGTTTCGCTCACGCATGTTGGGCGGCCGCACCAATCACTGGGGAAGAATTTCATTGCGTTTTGGCCCAAAAGATTTTAAACATAAAAGCGTAGACGGTCTCGGTGAAGATTGGCCAATAGGCTACGAAGACGTAGCGCCTTACTACGACAAAGTAGATAAGCTCATCGGCGTGTTTGGGTCAAAAGAAAATCTGCCAAATGATCCCGACAGCATATTTCTTCCGCCACCAAAGCCGAGACTACACGAACTGCTCATCAAAGACGCAGCAACGTCTATCGGCATTCCCGTAATACCATCACGACTTTCTATTCTCACGCAAAAGATCAACGATCAGCGTGGCGCGTGTTTTTATTGTTCACAGTGTAACAGAGGTTGTACAGTATACGGTGACTTTTCATCTTCGTCAGTATTGGTGAAACCCGCACTGGCAACCGGAAACGTAGACGTTGTTGCCAACGCCATGGCGCGCGAAATACTCACCAATGAAAAAGGCCTCGCTACGGGGGTTTCTTATGTCGACAAAAATGACATGCAGGAATATGTGGTAAATGCTAAAGTAGTAGTGCTTGCGGCGAGTGCATGCGAATCTGCGCGACTGCTGTTGAACTCCAAGTCATCACAACACCCCAACGGATTAGCCAATTCCAGCAATGTTGTTGGAAAATATCTGCACGATTCAACCGGCGCTTCCATGGGCGGAATTCTGCCGAAGCTTGTTGGACGTAAACGTTACAATGAAGATGGCGTTGGTGGCATGCACGTATACACGCCTTGGTGGCTCGACAACAAGAAGCTAGACTTCCCGCGCGGTTATCACATTGAATACTGGGGCGGCATGGGAATGCCAGGCTACGGATTTGGTTTCGGTATACAACACACCAACGGAAAATACCCCGGCCGCGATGGCAAACAAAAAGATGGCGGTGGCTACGGTGCTTCATTAAAAGACGACTATCGCTATTTCTACGGCGCCTCCTTCGGTATGGCCGGACGTGGTGAAGCAATTGCACGCGAAGACAATTATTGCGAGATCGATCCGACTGCAGTGGATAAATATGGCATACCCGTACTTCGTTTCCACTATAAGTGGAGTGATTACGAAGTGAAGCAAGCCAAGCACATGAAAGAAACTTTTGAGGAGATCATTACTAAAATGGGCGGCGTCGTAACCTGGGGTAAAGACGGTGCCGAAAATGACTACGGCCTCGAAGCTCCCGGAAGAATTATTCACGAAGTAGGAACAACCCGCATGGGCAACGACACAAAACGTTCGGTGCTAAACAAATTCAACCAAGCACACGACTGCAAAAACTTGTTCGTTGTAGACGGCGGCCCGTTCGTATCGCAGGCAGACAAGAATCCAACGTGGACCATCCTCGCGCTGTCGATGAGAGCCTCCGAGTATATGATCGATGAAATCAAAAAACAAAATCTGTAATCTATATGGATAGGAGAAAATATTTAAAATCACTGGCGGTCGGAACAGTAGGTGCCGGTGTGTTATTGCAACAATCGTGTAGTCCCGAAAAGAAAGAGGACGTAAAAGAAGAACCGAAATTCACCATCGATCGCACCGAACCCGAGAAGGCGCATGAGCTGAAATTGATGAGTGAAAAATTTTTCGATGAACACGAAATGAAAACCATCGGCATCCTGGCCGACATTATCATTCCGAAAGATGAAACCTCCGGCAGTGCAACGGATGCTAAGGTTCCAGACTTTATTGAGTTTATCGCCAAAGACCGGCCTTCGTATCAGATTCCTCTTCGTGGTGGTATCAAGTGGCTCGACATTCAGTGCTTGAAGCGCTACAACGCTGACTTCGCTTCGCTGTCGCACGATCAGCAGATCGAAATGGTGGATGAGATCGCGTATCCGGAAAAAGCCAAACCCGAAATGAAACCCGGCGTGGCATTCTTCAATACCATGCGAGACCTCACAGCCTGCGGATTCTTTACCAGCGAAATAGGTATCAAAGACCTGGGATATGTGGGTAACCGACCCAATCAATGGGACGGTGTCCCCCAGGAAGTGCTCGACCAATATGGCGTCAAGTATGACGACCGGACTCTTGAAATAAGTCCGAAGTTCTCTTAAAGATTAAGAAAAGCAATCCATCGAAATGGGTTGCTTTTTTCTTTTACATTAACAAAATTTCAAACATCAATCCCCTCATCAGACATGGCCTCTAAAAAATCGAATTCTCCTGATAATTTCTCCAGAAGAAAATTTATTAAGAATGCTGGTGTTGCAGCGGCAGCATTTACCATCGTACCGCGCTTTGTGCTTGGCAATGGCTATCGCGCACCCAGCGACATACTTTATGTTGCCGGTATAGGCGCGGGTGGAAAAGGCGAAAGTGACATCTCAAGCTTCGCGAAAAGCGGCAAAGCAGAGATCGCTTACTTATGCGATGTGGATGATAGAAGAGCTGCCAATTCCGTGAAAGCATTTCCAAAAGCCAAGTATTTCAAAGATTTCAGGGCGATGCTCGAAAAAGAACATAAGCACATTGATGCCGTTTCTGTTTCCACACCTGATCACAACCACGCCGTGCAGGCCATGGCCGCGATGCAGCTCGGCAAACACGTTTACGTTCAAAAGCCTTTGACCCACGACATCTACGAAGCCCGCATCCTGACAGAAGCGGCAAAGAAATATAAGGTTGTTACACAGATGGGAAATCAGGGCTCTTCCGGAGATGGGGTGCGTCAGTTGATGGAATGGTACAACGCCGGGTTGCTCGGTGACGTACATACCGTTTATTGCTGGACCAACAGGCCGGTGTGGCCTCAAGGGATCGCCTGGTCTCAAGCCAAAGCGCCCGTTCCCCAAGAACTTGATTGGGATCTGTGGCTGGGCACAGCACCTTACAAAGATTATGTTGAGAAGATCGTTCCCTTCAACTGGCGCGGCTGGTGGGACTACGGCACCGGCGCGTTGGGCGACATGGGGTGTCATATCATTGAACCCCCGTTCCGCGTGCTTGGTCTGCAATATCCAACTGACGTAACGGCGAGCGTGGGAAGTGTTTACGTCGACGAATTCAAACGCGGATATTTTCCGGAGAGCTGCCCTCCCTCCTCCTATGTAGTGCTCACGTTCCCGGCGCGAAATGGAAAACCGCCCGTTAAAATGCATTGGATGGACGGTGGCATTCAGCCTGAGCGACCCGAAGAATTGGGAGCCAACGAGCGCATGGGCGACGGAGGCAACGGCGTGATCTTCGTAGGCACAAAAGGGAAAATGATGTGCGGTACCTATGGCATGTATCCTTCTCTGCTTCCCACCACGCGCAACCAGGAAGCGAGTGTTCCCCAAACCATTAAGCGAGTTCCGGGCGGCGCCGACGGTCACTATGCACAGTGGGTTGAAGCCTGTCTGGCCGGCTACGGAAAAATGGAAGTTAGCTCTCCGTTCGATATCGCCGGCCCGATGACTGAGTCAATTCTTATGGGAAATCTTGCCATCAGAAGCCACGATATTCGCAAACCGAAAGAAAACGATCCGAATTCGTTTACTTATCCAGGTCGCAACATCAAATTGCTGTGGGACGGCCCTAACATGAAGATCACCAACTTCGACGAAGCTAATCAGTTCGTAAAGCGTGAATATCGTCAGGGTTGGAAATTGGGTGCATAAACTCAAATTCTTAATTCGAGTTCCTGGTTCAAGGTTCTTAGATTTGAGCCAGGAACTTTGTTTTTATGAATTGCCATGCCCTAATTTTACTTTCTCTAATACTTTTTGTTGGCTGTGCTAACCCGCGCCCGCCTGCATCAGAACCAATTGTACGCCTGGACTCTCCATCCGTCCTGGCGAAGCCGCCGGCTTGGGATTCTTTAAAAGAAGTCGCTCCACATGACCTTGACTCAGGCAAAATTTTCGGAAAAACAATCGAAGAGGCCGTCGCCCTGTGGACAGAGGCCAAAAAAGCATCGTTGAACAATGTAATAGACATCAAAGTCCTATTTGACCAATACCGATACGATAATCAGATCGCGCTCTTATACGCGGAAGCAGGTCTGGATACCATAACACAATATTATGTGCTTCAGCTGCGATACAACACCAAAGACGCTGTGCAGGAAGTTGAACTGGAAGAACAACTTTTCGGAACAGTGTATGATGACATCAATCAGCTTCAGACGCCGGGCGACGGAATGTTATACCTGCTTCATCATGGCACCACAAAAGAATCTGGAAAATTATTGGCGCCCGATGTAGGGTTCAGCGATCTTGGGCTGCTTGATTTTACAGGGACCTATTGTATTATCGACCTGAAAGAAAATCGCTTCGATCACAGCGGGCAAGGCAGCGTCGGATTTTGGGGCGGTGGCTGGGGTGACAGGTATACATGGAAAAAAGTAAACGAGCGAGTTCAATTGGTGTATGTTAACCGCTGGAGCCATTAAAAATACCTGTCTATGTTATTGAGAAATTTCGTTTATCTTAAAATAACCTTTGAACCTCGGATAAAATAATCCACCCAAGATGAGCAGGATTTTTTTCTTACTAGCATCGACGCTGATTTGGAGCTGCAGCGCTCGTGAAACAAGGAACGCGGCTTCTCTCACCGACACCGAGAAACAATATTGCGATTCATTAAAGCTGGATACTACCATACTAGTCAAGCTAAGAGCTTTTACACGAGCTGAAGTCGAGCCCTTTCATTATTCGCTTGGCCGCCAAATCAATCCCGATGGGACAGAAATAGAAATCGACCCCATTCATCTGCCAGGGTTGGTCTTTAAAGAAGAAACCGCAAACACAGAAGTTATCCTGGAAAATTTGCGATCAAGTCTTGCAGGCATCG
>JBMOKS010000131.1:0-5959 GCA_049324355.1 Bacteroidota bacterium | reverse complement strand
GCAAGCCCGATGTGATGGCCATTTTAAAAACTACCGATAAATATGAGATATTGAGTCAGGTTAAAACCGATGGTATCAATTACAATATCGACAATGATAGCCTGATCCGTATCGTTAAAATTTTCGATCAGAAATACTCCCTTGACCTTGCCGGCGCAAGTGGCGATTGGTGTGAATTCATGATCACCAAAGAACCTGACGATTGGAACGCCTTCGCAGAAGAAGCTTATAAATTTTGTCCAGATATTGTAGACCAGGGAACGGGCTCTGTGGAAGCCCTCGCAGAAGAAATGAAAAAAACACGGCGGCTTTATTTTTGGTGGGATTAAAACCCACTCATGCCTCGCAACTTTCTGCAACAACCGAACGTTATTCAAAGAACGGTCAAATTAAGCCAAAGAATCTGTTAGCGGGGGCCGTTAAAAAGATTCTTTTTTTTATTATATTCATTGATGGCTAGCAAATTTTGGCTTTTGGCTCAAACAGAATATAAGACCCTTTGAAAACACGCTTATTCATTCCGGAGAATGTGGATGTAGTGCTTATGGCCAATCCCGAGGTTGCAAACAACATTCTCAGTACTTTCAACAGGATCTTAGGAGAAGAAATACTCAAAATACAGGACAGCTTTTCAAAAAATGACTTAAAAAGTTTTAAGTCCTCCGTACATAAGCTCAAACCGAATTTCAGGTCCCTGGCGTTAAGCGAGGGTGACGCGATGGTAAAACAATTGAACATGATGGTCGATGAAAAAAAGACTATGCAGGAAATGGCGGACTGTTATCACGACTTCAAAAACTACTGCCACGATGTGATGTTGGAAATCGACGAGTATCTAAACTATCTCAACCAAAAGTCATGACGCTATTCTTAATCGACGACAACTCCATGTTCCTGCAGGTCACCCGGGAAAAATTAAAGCCATACTGTTCTGATATTTACATTTTCAGCAGCTACAAAGACGCTCTAAATAATCTAGAGCTCAAACCAGATATTATCTTCCTCGACTACCTGTTCGACGAAAAAACCAACGGCACCAAGATTATGAAAAAAATAAGAAAAGCCAATCCAAGCCAGCGTGTAGTGATTGTCAGTGGACAGGAAAGCCCCAGCACAGTTCATCAATTGATCCAGATCGGCGTTCAAGACTACATCGTCAAAGACGAGAACTACATCGAAAAAATGGTCGAAGTGATCAATGAACAAGACCAGAGCAAACTAGCGACCAACCCACGAGCGATGTGAACTTGTTGCTTTCAATACTAAATAATCGTTCTCACCAATCATAGCCTCCAGCTCCCGGCCATCAAGAATGTATCCAGGCTGTTTGCAATTCAGCGCTCTAAATCTTTATCTTATTACCTAAAATATTCTTATTAAATTTTTCGAGCAATGAAAAAGAAACCCGCCAGTCCGAATCTTGCCTCAAGAAGAAATTTTATTCGTAGCGCCGGCATCGCAGCAGCAGCTTTTACGATCGTTCCGCGCTTCGTGCTGGGCGGGAAAAATTTTGTAGCACCCAGCGACACATTGTATATCGCAGGCATTGGTGTAGGCGGAAAAGGCACCAGTGATCTTACCAGTTTTGCTGTAAACCCAAAAGCCAAAATTGTATTTCTCTGCGATGTAGATGACCGGATGGCCGTTGATTCAAAAAAGAATTTTCCCGAAGCCAAATATTATAAAGACTTCCGCGTCATGCTGGATAAAGAAGCTAAAGGAATAGACGCCGTTTCTGTTAGCACGCCCGATCATACCCACGCGGTAGCAGCCATGGCGGCCATTCAGCGTGGCAAGCACGTGTATGTTCAAAAACCCCTCACCCACTCTATTTTCGAAGCGCGGGCTTTGGCCGAGGCTGCCAAAAAGTACAAAGTGGTAACACAAATGGGAAATCAGTTTGCGTCGGCAGACCACGTACGCCTGGCAAAGGAAATGGTAGATGCCGGATTGATTGGCGATGTAAAAAATGTTGTCGCATGGACAAACCGGCCCGTGTGGCCTCAGGGCATACCAACACCGACAGGAAAATTTGATATACCAAAAGAATTGGATTGGGACCTCTGGCTCGGCCCCGCGAAGCCGATAGACTACAACCCCGCCTATCTCCCTTTCAACTGGCGCGGATGGTGGTTGTTCGGAACCGGCGCCTTGGGCGACATGGGATGTCATGTGATGGACGCTGCCTTCAGGATCTTACCTATCGATTTCCCTTCAGAAGTTGAATGCAGCACAACCACCGAGTGGAGAGGTTTTTTTGATGAAGCTAGTTATAACGAAAGTTGTCCGGCTTCCTCTATCATACACCTTAAGTTTCCCCGAAAGGACGGCAAAGGCAATATCGGGCTCACCTGGATGGACGGTGGCTTGCTGCCGAAACGTCCCGATGAACTTTTGCCCAACGAACAATTGGGCGATTGGGACGGAGGATACATCTTTGAGGGAACAAAAGGCAAGCTAATGGGTAACTTCAATACACCACCGGTACTGTTGCCGACGTCGAAAATGGCAGAGGTCGCTTTACCAAAACAAACCATCGCCCGCGTACCCGGCGGTGCCGACGGCCATTACACGCAATGGGTAGACGCATGCATAGCAGGTTATGGGAAAATGAAACTTAGCTCACCCTTTGAATATGCCGGGCCATTCACAGAAGCTGTTTTGATGGGCAATCTGGCCTTAAGAAGTTATGCCATGCGTGGCCCCGAAGGGCAAGGATTTCCTGGAAGAAAAAAATTGTTGTGGGACGCCAGGAACATGAAGATTACAAATTTCGACGAAGCCAATCAGTTCGTACGGCGTGAATACAGAGAAGGCTGGACGCTGTGAAGCGCAGCCTTCTTGTAAACAAAACCTATACGCTAACTATAGAACAGATGAAAGTCTGCCGGAAGCAATGAGATAGTTCCAGGTAAATTTTTCCAATTTTTTTTTGGTCATTACCACAGGTTCCACATTACCCGGGATTCTTTCAAACAAATGCTTTAATTCCTTTCCAGTTTCCAAAGCGCGAGGTTTTTTTGACTTCGCCTCTTGCTTCACATTATTATAAAAAGCGAGTGCCGCCATATAAGCTTCGCTGCTGCAAAGTACAACCGTATCATTGACCTTGTTGTAAAGCTCTTCAATCGGGCGCAAGGCCTTCAGCAGGTCTTTCACAGCATCTAGGTCAATTTGAAGTTCGTCGACATCTAGACCCTTCGGAACAAATGCGGTTTCTGTACGTGCGAGTTCGAGTGTCTTCTGTACGAACGGAAAAGCTTCATCATTCATTCGTGGAATGACCTTCCGCTCCTCTTGCGAAAGCATGGTGAGGTATGGCTTTAAAATGTCATTGGCCATCTTAATGGCATCTAGAACCTTTTGAAGGTCTTCTGACGCGATCTTTATGGAAACACGATTCGCTTGCGCCATATATACAAGGGTTTATTTTTTTTCGAAATCATCCTGGCGGCCGTGATTTCGGATTCAAACTTCGCTATTCGCGCCAACATTAAATTTGTAGCCCGGGCGTATTGATCACAGAAATAAATCTTAGGCGAGATATACAAATTTGATCATCAACAACTTATGACTGAACTCAAGGAAAAATCCACGAAATGTTTAGTAAAAGAATACCATCGAATTTGGTAGAAATTTACTATTCTGGAAATGATCTTGTGCTCTTCCTAAAATCTCCGATATTTCGAGATTCTTTCTTCTCACTTATGCTAAAAATTGATTCTCATACCCACATCATTCCAAAGAAACTTCCCAACTGGAGTGAAAAGTTTGGCTATGGAGATTTTATCTATCTACAGCATCATAAAAAAGGATACGCCAAGATGATGCGCGGCAACCAGTTCTTTCGAGAAATCAAAGAAAACGCCTGGAACGCAGAACTCCGGATCCGAGAATATGAAAAATTCCATACGCAAGTACAGGTGGTCTGCACCATTCCGGTTATGTTTTCGTATTGGGCCAAACCATTGGATTGCTTGGAGTTATCACGGTTCCTCAACGATCATATCGCCGACTTGATCATTAAATATCCGAAGCATTATCTGGGGCTGGCTACCGTTCCTATGCAGGACAGCGAACTGGCCATCCAGGAGCTTGAGCGATGCAAAGCCATCGGCTTGCAAGGCATACAGATTGGGTCGAACATCAACGACCTCAATCTAAACGAAGAACGTTTCTTTCCCATCTTTCAGGCCTGCGAAAAATTAGGCATGGCCATTTTGGTCCACCCCTGGAATATGATGGGGCAAAAGAACATCCAGCGGTACTGGCTTCCCTGGCTGGTGGGTATGCCGGCCGAAACGGCACGCGCAGTTTGTTCGATGATCTTTGGCGGAGTTTTTGAAAGACTTCCGAAATTACGTGTGAATTTCGCCCACGCCGGCGGTTCTTTTTTACCAACCATCGGCAGGATACAACACGGCTTCGATTGCCGCCCCGACCTGGTGGCCATCGATAACAACGTGAGCCCGAGAAACTATTTAGGCAAATTCTGGGTCGACAGCGTAACGCACGATCCACTCATATTGGAATATGTGCTAAAACTTCAAGGACCGAAAAAGATCACTCTGGGAACCGATTATCCTTTCCCGCTTGGAGATCTGGAAGTAGGTAAATTCATTGAAGACATGGATATTGACGAAAAGATCAAAGAAGATATTTTTCATCATGCAGCGTTAGAATGGTTGAATATCCCAAAAGAAAAATTCGAATGAAGACACTACGAACCATTTTCCTGTTATCTATTTGCTTTGCCAGCGTACCTGCCTACGCGCAGGACGAACGTACGCAGGAATATCTTCGCCAGGAAGAGCAACGAAGAAAAGCAGAACTCATGCGCCAACTCGACTCCGGCGTTTACTACATGGACAATGGCGAACACCTACTCGCCGATCAGAAATTCCGCTACGTTTTGGAGAATATCAAGAGCGTGCCGTCTGATCTCACTTTCTTTTTCGGAAAAAACTCGTATCATCTCAACAAGTATAAACAAAGCGTAGATTGGCTGAACAAGTACATTCAACTTAAAGGCACCTCCGGCCAATATCACCAGGAAGCAACAGACCTGCTCAAAAAAGCAGAAACCAGGCTTATCGAAGAAAAATCCAAAGACGCCCAGAAAGCCGGCGAAATTTTGTCTACCAACTATGATATTGACTGTGGCCCTACTGGCAAAGTGATTTGTCCTGTTTGCAGGGGCAGCCATGTCATCATTAAAAAGGGGGCATTCGGCGATGAGTATAAAACATGCCCGTATTGCGACGATCACGGAATCCTGACTTGCGAAGAATACAACCTGCTGATTCGCGGTGAGCTGAAGAAGAAACAGAAGTAGCCGTGAGGCACCAGACTCTCGGCCCGCAGCTGCATTCCGCCATTTTTCCTATCTTTGCATCTTGTTTTTAACTAAGAACGGGATTAACCCTGCCAACCGGCAGGTAGCAATTGATCGGCTCTTTATGCCATTATACAATCGTGTTGACGGTCGCATTCTCAAGGAGAAGATGCGCCAGGCCCCTGAAAAAAGGGTGACCATCTCATTTTATAAGTATCATCATATTCTGGACCCGCAACAATTCCGTGACGAGTTATACATCGCTTTGGATGGTCTTGGTGTTTTAGGACGCATCTATATCGCCCATGAGGGCATCAACGCCCAGATCAGTGTACCCGAAGCAACCCTCGAAAACTTCCGTAGTGTTTTATATCAGGTAGATTTCCTTGACCGCGTGCGCCTCAACATTGCCGTAGACGACAATGGAAAATCTTTCTTCAAACTAAAAATCCTGGTGCGTAAAAAGATTGTCGCCGACGGACTGGACGACAGCTCCTTTGACGTTACCAACTCGGGTGTACACGTAAACGCCGAAAAATTCAACGCGCTGGCCGACGATCCTAACACCATCATCGTCGATATGCGAAATCACTATGAAAGTGAAGTAGGACATTTCAAAGGCGC
>JBMOKS010000130.1:0-3350 GCA_049324355.1 Bacteroidota bacterium | reverse complement strand
CGTATGTCATGCCGCCACGATCGGACCAAAGGAACAGACAAACCAACGGCTAATCAGCATCGCAAAAGCGTGTGGCGGCTTTTGCTTTTTAACTTCCACTTTTTTTGCATCCAATTTCAAAAAAAAGTCCCGCCACCGTGGCGGGACCCTCTCATTGCAAGCAGAGAGTTTAGGGTCGCTGTTTGTCGCGACTTTTATCTTTAGAACGCTACTTTGGGTGCGTTTTGCGCATCTTGTGAGGCTTCGAAACCTTTGCGTACGGAGAAATCTTCTCCACCGCCGAATAGGTTGAGGGCGAATCTTTTGAAGAAACCCCTCACGTAAGTGTTGTATACACTCACGGCATCATTGTAGCGTTGACGAGCAACATTGATGCGGTTTTCAGTACCTTCCAGCTGGGCCTGAAGATCCTGAAAGTTCTCTGTTGAACGGATCTGTGGATAGGCTTCAAAGGCCAGGTTGATCGCCGTATTGATCTGACGGCCTGCCAGTTCAAGATCTTCCGGCGTTTTTGCATTGACGATTCCGGCGCGAGCCTGGGTGACCTGTGTCAAGATCGATTTTTCATTCTCGGCTGCACCTTTCACGGTAGCTACGAGATTGGGAACCAGATCGGCCCGGCGCTGGTAGGTGGCCTGCACATCGGCCCATTCCTTATTGACGGTTTCCTGTGCGCCGACAGCCTTGTCGTAAACACCAGCACCCCACATAAAGAATCCAAAAACAAAAACAACGATGACACCGATAATGATCAATGTTGTTAATAGTCCTTTACTCATATTGTAATGTTAAAATTTTGGGAACGAAGTTAGCGAAAATGATGCAAATCAGAATTTAATGTCACATCGGCTGAAAAGCTGCTATTCCAGACCTGTTTGATCAGGGTTGTGCAGCGCCTTCGGTCATTTTTTCAGCACTGTCAGCAATTCTCAACTGCTCTATAAAATCATCTATTTCGCCATTCATGATCGCTGGCAGGTTATGTTGGGTGAACCCAATGCGGTGATCGGTTACCCGGCTTTGAGGATAGTTATAGGTTCTGATCTTCTCTGATCGATCGCCGGTTTTCACCATCGATTTACGAGCGGCTCCGATCTGGGATTGTTGTTTTTCGAGCTCAATTTCATAAAGCTTTGTCTTGAGCATCTGCAAAGCGCGCTCGCGGTTGCCATGCTGCGATCTTTCTATCTGGCAAGTCACCACAATGCCAGAAGGTTTATGGGTGAGCTGTACTTTGGTTTCTACCTTGTTTACGTTCTGCCCACCAGCACCGCTGGAACGTGCCGTTTGAAACTCAAGGTCGGCAGGATTTATTTCTACGGCAACGTCTTCAACTTCGGGGAGTACTACTACTGAGGCGGCCGAAGTATGAACACGACCCATTTGCTCGGTGGCCGGCACCCGTTGCACGCGATGCACGCCCGATTCGAACTTCAGCATACCGTAAGCTCCTTCACCGGTAACGCTGCTGATCACTTCCTTATAACCTCCGGCAGTTCCTTCTGTAACGTCAACTACGCTTAATTTAAGACCCTTGCGATCACAAAAACGCTGATACATTCGCCATAGATCGCCGGCAAAAATGGCGGCTTCGTCACCTCCCGTGCCAGCGCGAATTTCCAGCAGCACATTCTTGTCATCGTTAGGATCTTTGGGGATCAGCAACTCCTTGATGTCGGCATCCAGCTGTTCTATTCTGGGCTCGAGGCTGTCAATTTCCATTTTAGCCAGCTCACGCAGCTCAGGATCTTTCTCTTTTTCCAGCACCTCTTTAGCTTGCTGCAGATGGCCCTTGGCTTCCATTAACTGGTTGTATTTGACGACGATCTTTTCAAGGTCTTTATATTCCTTGCTCAGCTGCGAAAACTTTTTCATGTCGCTCACGGTGTCGGGCTGCACCAACAGCTGGCCAACTTCTTCAAAGCGGAGCTTAATTTCTTCGAGTTTTTGGATCATACACTACAATGCGACCACAAAGTTAATAATTACCATTCAGATATAAGTGACATGGACCACATACCGGACAAATTCGCAGAAATTAAGTTTTCATTTGGAATTTGGAACATCCGATTTAACCTTTGCGCTAATGAAAAAATGGATCCTGGTATTGATATTAGCCATGGGCGGCTGTGGAGGCTCACTTTCGGACGAACAACGAAAGAAGATGCGTGAGCAAATGGAACAGCACGAGATCAAAAAAGTAACAGAAGCGCAGATTACGGAAGCTGCGTTTGCCAAAGGCCGTGAAATTATGAGCGTACTCGAACAACACAAAAACGATTCATCCGACGCCGACTCCCTGGGTGCGATATACCATGCTTCCATTCGGTGGATCACCCCAGGCGCAGGCAATGCCATAGCGTTGGAAAAACAATTGATCGATGCCTATATCGCCGGCGAGGCTGGTGGAACACTGGAAGACAACGTGCAGTTATTAAGAAACGCAGACGCTGCTTCAGACTCGATACTATATACAAAACCTGTAGTAACAAAAATACCTGATGGTTCCGAGCGATTGGACGGTGTATGGAACATTTGGTTGTCGAAAAAAAGACTTATCCTGGACATGGATAAGAAATGATCTTATCTTGCATTTATGGATCTGTACGCCCGCATAGTGAAGGCCAAGTTGTTCATCGACGATCACTATGCGTCGCCGCTTGACCTTGATAAGCTTTCTGACGAAGCGTGTTTTTCCAAATACCATTTCCTAAGGCTCTTCAAAAAAGCATATAACAAAACGCCGTATCAATACCTGAGCGAACGCCGAATCGAAAAGGCAAAAGAAAAACTTCGGAACGAAACGGTTCCCGTAGCGGAGGTGTGCGAAGAAGTTGGTTTCGAAAGTCACACTTCTTTTTCGTTGAAGTTTAAAGAATATACAGGCGAGACACCGGCGGTATTCAGGCTTAGAGCCATGCAAACGGCGAAACTCCTGAAAGAGCAACCCGATCGTTTTATTCCATCCTGCTTTTCTACCATGTTCGATCCCGAGAATAGCAATTCTCAATAATGAGGTTGGGCAAGTCTGCCGCTACCTTGGCATCATCAAATTCAAATACAACAAAAATCATGATCACGCGTATTTCGCACTTTACGATCTATGTGCTTGACCAGGATCAGGCACATGATTTCTATGTAAACAAGTTGGGTTTCGAAGTAGTGACCGACGCTAAAATGGATAATGGTTTTCGGTGGCTCACGGTGAGACCCAAACAGCAAAAGGACACCGAAATTGTACTCATGCCGGTACGCGCAGGCTATATGTTCGATGAAGATACCGCCAAGCAACTGCGCGATTTAATACAGAAAGGCAAGCTTGGCTCCGGAGTGTTTGAAGCCAGCGATTG
>JBMOKS010000129.1:0-3356 GCA_049324355.1 Bacteroidota bacterium | reverse complement strand
GGCGGGGTGGAATGAAAACCTAACACCGTTTATGTTTATAGATTCTCCATAGTCCAGCGAGGCGATATTGTCGTGCAGGTTTAGTCGGTATTTGATCACCGCCAATGCGAGTGAACTGCATAAATAGTTTTTGTGGCCCCAATAGGCGTGATCGGAATGCCCATGGGTAACAATGGCCTTAGCGACTGGTTTCCAGGGATCCAGGTAAACATCAGCTTTCTGACAATAAATACCACGATCTGTGAATTGAAGCAAGGCCATTTGGAATGACGAGTTACAATTGACGAAGACGAATTTAATGCCATTCGGCCCAAAACACACTACACGCCGGCAGCAAGTCCGGCCAGTTTAGTAATTGATTCGGGTGACTTTGGCGACTTTGCCCTTTTCGACAACGGAGACAATGAGCATGATGCCGTAGTCGGCGTCATCGTAGGTTTTGTACTCTTCTTTACCCATGAGCAGGTTGGCAATCCACGGAATGTTGTTGGAGTGTCCGCTCACTACAATAGTGCCACCGTTGTGTTTCTTAATCATTTCCTCGATCACTTCTGGTTTGAATGCTTCGTACTGCTGAACCTCAAGATTTTTACGTTGCGCCAAGGGTGTTATCGTATTCCTGGTACGTTTATAATTGGTAGAATAAACTGCGTCGATGGCAACATCGCCGAGCATATTGGCAATACGGTTGGATCGTTCGACGCCCTCAGGTTTCAGATCAGGGTCGCTTGTTCCGTCATTTACCTTTTCTGAGTGCCGAAGTAAAATAAACGTTGTAACAGCTTTTTCACGCTGCGCATGAGCATAGCTGAAGGCAAAAATGAAGAGAAATAAGAGGCAAAGGTTCTTTTTCATTGGGTGATGCTTGATATATATTATTTGTGCTTATCCTGAATTTCCTGAGGTATGTTACAACCCGTTTTTCTTCTTGTATCGGCAAGATGGAAAATTTTCCACCCGTCTTTCCCCTTGTGAAGTTGAAAAGCATCGACACCGCAATGGCTGAAATTTTTATCAATATAGAAAGCATAATCGCACCAGGCTTGAGCAAAATCTCCGTCTACCAGGATTTTCAAACCCCATATTTCTTCATACCATACTTCTTTGTGAGGTGTGCCTACCGCCTTTAAAAATCCAGCTAGCGAAGATTCCCGAAAAAGCACTGGAGCATTTTCCTTATTGCGCGTTACAGTGGCCATAGTAATATCTTGGTTAAAAACCGAATGCACCATCGCGCTGTCACCAGCCTGCATACCTTTAAATAAACGTTCGATCACTTCTTCAATAGGCGCCTCCTCCTTTGAGGTTTGCGCAGATGCCATGTTGAAAGTCATACATGCCAGGGCGACTAGAATAAGACGTATTTTCTTCATAATCCTATTTTTCGGGAAGTTGGATATTTCTATTTCCTGTGCGATAATAAATTATGCAAGCGGTTAGTGTCCGGCAATTACAGAGAAATATCTTAATTTTAACCCTGCACATCAATTCATTATGATTTCAAGACCATTTTTAATATTTTTTTTGGGGGTTCTGACCTGTTCTCCCGTTTGGGCTCAAAAGGCCGATAGTCTCACGGCTATGTTAGACACCGTACAAGGCGAAAGGAAAGTAAAAACCCTGAACGAGCTTTTCCGGGCTCACCTCATGTCCGACCCTGTGAAAGCATTGGGATTTACCCGCGAAGCGTTAAACCTCGCCACCGAAATTAATGACAGACGGGGGATGGCCGCCTCATACAACAACCTCGGTGTGGCTTATCGGAACCAGGGCGCTCTTGACAAAGCGTTGGAATATTACCTGACATCGATGAAGATCTACGAAACATTATCCAACAAAGAGGGCATCGCTACCACAAAAAACAATATAGCCAATATCTACTCTATCAAAAAAGATTATGGCCAAGCCATGCGTTATCTGGAAGAATCGTTCGCGTTGTTTAGTGAGCTGGGCGATGAGGTAAGGATCATCGGCTCCATGAATAACTTGGGCAACCTGTACAGCGATATTCAACTTTACGAAAAAGCTCTCAAGTATTTTTCAGAAGCCTATCAGCTCAGTGAAAAGAAAGGGACGAAATTCGCCGACCCGCTGAATAATATCGGTAACATCTTTTTCAAGCAAGGAAATTATCAGCGTGCTGTCGAACACTATTTGAAAGCGCTCGACATCGAAAGAGAGAACAACAACAGATTGGGCGTACTCAATGTGGTGACCAACCTCGGAATCACGTTCACAAAAGCAAGACAAGCCAAACCTGCCCAGCAATATCTCGATGAGGCCATCAAGTTGAGCAATGAACTTCAGGCCTTTACATCGTTACCCACTATCTATAAAGCCAGCGCCGAGAATTTTTACAACCAGGGCAGAATGAAAGACGCCTATGAAACGCAACTCAAGTATGACGAAGCCCGTGAAAAAATCTACGGCGATGAAAGCAGCAGAAATATTGCCCAAATGGAAATGCTAATAGACTTCCAGGAAAAGGAAAAGGAGTTTGACATTCTGAAAAAAGAAGACCAGATCAAAACACTGGAATTGCGTAATAGCAGATTATTTATCGTGCTGGTAATCCTCGGAGTGCTTGTGATTCTCGCCATTTTTAATTTGTTCTACCTCGATCGCAAGAAAAAACTGGTAAATTCCTGATCGTTCATGATAAGTCGTACTGAGGCCCGCAACATCCTGGCCGAACTCACCCAAAGTCAAAGTCTGCTTCGTCATATGCGCACTATAGAGCTCGTGATGGAAGCCTATGCCGAAAAGTTTAATGAAGACAAGGACCAATGGGCTATCGCCGGCTTACTTCACGATGCCGACTATGAAGCTCATCCGGACCGGCATCCCGCCGTGATCGTCGAAAAACTGCGAGGCCTTGGTGAAGCCGACATTGCACACGCTATCTCGGCACACTACACCAAGTGGAATGTTCCATACAATAGCAAGCTTGACAAAGCATTATTGGCCTGCGACGAACTTACAGGTTTCATCGTCGCATGCTGCCAGGTGCGACCCGATGGCATCTCCAACCTCGAACCAAAATCTGTCATCAAAAAGCTCAAAGACAAAAGCTTCGCCGCAAAAGTAGAACGAGACGAAGTTTATAAGGGCGTTGAGCTGCTCGACGTCGATTTACAGGAGCATATTGCATTTATCATTGAAGTGCTGAGAAGGAATAGAACTGAGTTGGGGATTTAATCCTTAGACATTAGTCACCTGGTCATTGGGCAATCAATGTCGTTTAGTTAAGGAAACTGCTTACCTTTAGGATTATAGGGGGTATATCAAAAAAAGCAGATACTTCCAGACCAAGTTTAGGGAAAAACATCTAAATGACTTAACTAAAACCATAGAAG
>JBMOKS010000128.1:0-31039 GCA_049324355.1 Bacteroidota bacterium | reverse complement strand
CTTTTCGCCGGAAAGCTGTTGATTTAGCCACTGTGTGTAATCTTTGTACTGAATTCTTAAAGGTGCCAATTCCGGAGACTGCCCGAGGTCAAATGCCGCATAGAGATTTTGAAGGTCTCGCAGCAATATCTTCATCGACCATCCATCTGAAATGATATGATGCATGATGAATAGTAAAATGAATTGATCGTCCCTCAGCTGAATCACGCTGACGCGGAACAGCGGTCCTTTAGCCAGATCAAAAGAATTTGAAGCTTCTTGCCGGGCGATGCGTTGAGCTTCCTGCTCACGGTTCTTATGGTCGCGGATGTCGTGGATGTCAATATCGAACTCAAATTTCTCGATCGGGCAAATCACCTGCTTGGGTTCGCCGTGCACGCTGGCAAAAGTTGTTCGCAAAATTTCATGACGCTCTGCCAGGGCCGTGAAAGTTTTTTTAAGGATATCTTTTTTGAACTGCCCTTCGAAGGTGAATGCCGCCGGAATATGAAAATTCGACTTGTTCTCTTTGAACTGCGACAAAATCCATAGGCGTCTCTGCGCGGGAGAGACATCGTAAAAAGGCTTATGCGCGGCCGACAGTATTTCTTCGAAAGAAGATTTGCGTCCTACCGATCTCAGAAAATCGATCAATTCGTCTTTTTTCTGCTTGATCTGCAAGATCAGCTCTTTGTCGATCTTACCGTTGGGCGCACTGATCTTAAGCTGTTCATCCGGGGTGAGTTGAATTTTGATATTTTGCTTGTCGCAAGCGGATATCAGGTGCATGATCGCCCCCGAATTCATAACTTCATTTTCCATGCAAGTACAGTTTTAGGCATTTAAAAATTCTCACCACAGTGGTACTGAAAAAACAATTCTTGAATTCCAATACCCTTAAATGATGATGTCTTTGTATTCTACTTCATTTTCGTTCTTCATCGACTTCATTCCCCAGCGGGTTGCCGTGATCTCCGAGGCTAGCTTCTCCAGCGTGGGGCTGATAAACAACTGGCGCAAATTGATCTCGGCATCCATTTCCTTGTGCACTTTGGTCAACATGCGTGTTGCTGTTAAGGAATGGCCCCCGATCTCGAAGAAGTTGTCGTCGATGCTGATGCGCTCAAGGCCGAGTACGGCTTGCCATATTTCAGCAAGTTGTTTTTCTATGTCATTTCTGGGTGCCGTATAAGTCTTCGCGTCATCTTCGTTGGTAAGTGACAGCAATTTTTGACGATCCACCTTGCCATTCACATTCAACGGAAACTCGTATACCCGAATAAGGCTCGCCGGAACCATATAGTCGGGCAGCTGTTTTTTCAGCGCGCGACGCAGCACGTCCTGTTCGATATCCTTCGCCAAAGAATAGTAGGCCACCAGCTGTTTAGTCATATCAACGCCATCTACCGCGACGACAATAGCTTTCTCTATCTCGGCGATTTTCTCCATCACCGTCTCGATCTCTCCCAGTTCTATTCTGAATCCCCGAACTTTTACCTGGTTATCTACTCTACCCAAAAACTCAACAGTGCCATCTTTCAACCACCGACCGTAATCGCCCGAGCAGTAAAGCTTCTCAGCCGGGTTTAGCGGATTGGCAATAAACTTAGCCGCGGTAAGTGACTCGTTTTTCCAATAACCTCTCGCCAGGCCATCTCCGCCCACCATGATCTCGCCAACTACGCCAACCGGCACCAGCTCTCGATCGCCGTCCATGATATACAGCGTGGAGTTTGAGATGGGTTTTCCAATCGGAATAGTCTCTTCTCCGCCAGGAATATTCTCCATTTCATGGAATGTAGAGAAGGTTGTATTTTCTGTAGGACCATACATGTTGCAGATGCGGATATACGGATAGTGTTCTTTAAATTCCAACATGTGCTTCTTCGATAAGCGCTCGCCGCCCACGAGAATATGATCGAGATGCATGAACGTAGCAATGTCTTCTTCCACGATCTGATGGAACCAGGCCGTGGTGATCCAAAGGACGTTGATCTTGTATTGATAAAGCAACGTTTTGAATTTCCGGGTTTCCATCATTTCCTCTTCTTCTGCTAAATGAAGAGTGCCGCCATTGAGCAACATTCCCCAGATTTCAAAGGTAGAGGCATCAAAAGCGATGGAGCCGTTCTGAAGCAGACGGTTTTCGAGGCTCAGCGGTACGTAGTTTGTATTTTTCACAAGTCTCACCACGCCGCGATGTTCCACCACAACACCTTTTGGCCTGCCGGTTGAACCTGACGTGTACATGATATAGGCTACATCCGACGGTTTATTGGTCGGAAGGTTTGCCGCATCAGCCTGAACCTTGCCGTCAAGTATCCCTGCTATTCGGTCGCTTCGCAATACGACGCCGTTGTAATTGCACAGTTCGGACTTATCTGCCGAATCCATCAGTAAAACACGCGGGGCAACATCTTCGATGATGTAATTCAAGCGGTCGTTGTTACCACCGGGCAGCGGCACATAAGTGGCCCCCGATTTAACTATGCCGAGCATAGACACGATGTAGTGAATAGATTTCCTGAGCTTTATGCCCACCATATCGCCTTGCATAATTCCCTCGTTCGTCAGAAGATAATTGGCGAGTCGTGTTGACATTTCGTCTAACTCAGCGTAGGTAACACTTTGATTGCCGAAGACTAGTGCCTTCTGTTGTGGTAATTGCTTTGCTACTTCAGCAAACAACGCAGAGATCCCTTTGTCAGACGGATACTGTGATTTGACATCGTTGAATTTATGCATCAAAGAATTTTTCTCTGCCGCCGGAATAATTGTGCCTGCAGCGAGTTTTTTCTCTTTAGCAAAGCTTTCGAGAATGGCCGTGTAATAATCGAACACACGCTTCACATCTTCGGCGTTAAAAAGCTGCGATTCGTAGATCAGGTGGAGATGGAACACGTTATCCACACGGTTTACGGTGAAGTCGAAGTGTGTATTCGTCTTCACATAGCTCGGCACAATGGCTTTCTTACCCTGAGCGTTTTGGTGCATGTCGCCGGTGATATGAAGATCGAGATAATTGAAGATGAGATCGAAAATGGGGTTCCCTCCGGTGGTTGCTTCTCCGATCGTTGTGGCGATTTCCAACAGCGGTAGCTTGTCAAATTCTTTAAGCTCCATCGCCCTTGCATTGGCCCGATCGATGAGGCTACCGGCATTCTCAAGGTGCTTCATCACCAATCTAAACGGCACGGTGTTGAGGAAACAGCCGATGATCTTGTCACCATCCTCCACTTCAGGCCTGCTGTTGGACACAAGGCCAAATGTCACATCATTTTTGCCGGTAGTAATTTTTACAAAATAGGCAAAGGCCGTCACAAAGATCGACTTGATGGGCACGTTGAGCTTCTCTGACAGGTGAAGCAGTGCATCTGTGATACGGGAAGGAACAGGGAAAAAAGCCTGCTCTGTCTCATACTGTTGCACTTCGCTGCCAATCTTTTTATTTAATGGCAGGCTACTGCGCTGGTAATCCTTCAACTGTGCTTTCCAGAATGAAGCATATTGCTCAGAGCCTTTGTATTGCAATTGGGCGATAACGAAATCCTTGTAAGATGCCTTTAATTTTTGGACCTTGACCGCTTTGCCTTCTTTCAAAGCATAGTAGATGTTACTCAGCTCCGTTCGCAGCGATGCTTCGCTCCAGCCGTCGATAATAGCGTGATGGATGACAAATAACACCCCAAAATCATTTTCACTCAATTGGAATAATCGCAATCTCCAGAGTCCCGGTTTTGTGATCGTAAATGGATTTTTCCGGTCTGACTTGAAATATCCTGCGAGATACTTCTTCTTCTGTTTGTCTGACAGGTGCGAAATATTGATCAGGTCTATGTCGTTGTCGCAGGCATCACAGGTGTGAACGATCTGGATCTCTTCGGGGAAGTTTTCGAAATCGAAGCTCGTCCGGAGGATTTCGTGCTTCTGCACCAGTTTATAAAAAGCTTCTTCGAAGGCCTTGTAGTCAAACGACCGGTCTTCAAACTGGTAAAAGATCTGGTCGTGATACATTCCCAAGGCGTCTTCCGATAAGGCGGTGCTGTAGTACAGCATGCCCTTCTGAATATCGCTGGCCGGGAAAAAATCTTCCCAGTCTTCAGGCAGCAAGCTCGACAATCGTTCGTCGCCCAATATTTTTGTTTTCAGATTTTCGATGGCGATTTTTCCGGCGTTACGGTTTGCAGTTGCGCTGTTCAGCCCCTTGCCCTCAAACTCCTGGGCGAGATTCATGATGTCCTGGCAATGGAAAATGTCCTTGACCTCTATATCCAGATGAAGCTCTTTGTTGAGCGTGCTCACCAAGCGTATGGCCAGAATGCTATCGCCGCCCGCCATGAAAAAATTATCCTTAATACCGATTGGTGTTTTCTTCAATATGCTTTCCCAAATGCGTACCAGCGTTTTTTCAAAGTCAGTGCGCGGGGCCGTGTAATGATCAGATTTGTTTAAACCTTGTCCCGGATCCGGGAGGGCGTGATTGTCAATCTTGCCGTTGGCGTTAAACGGCATAGATTCTAATTTGATAAACGACGACGGTATCATTACCGCCGGGAGGTATCGCTCCATGAATGAGCGGAATTCTTTTAGGTCGGTCACGTTACCGGTATAATAAGCTACAAGCTGTTTACCCACTTTAGGAATATCTTTGATAACGAGGTGAGCCTGGTCGATATCGTCATGGCGTAGCATGATATTCTCTATCTCACCCAATTCCACGCGGTGCCCTCTGATCTTCACCTGGTTGTCTTTTCGTCCCTTGAAATCAATGCTGCCGCCGGGTAAGAATCTGCCGAGATCGCCGGTACGATATAGTCTGATCTTTTCTTTTCCGTCGAACGAATGGGTGATGAATTTCTGCGCTGTCATGCTTTCATTCATCCAGTATCCCCTGGCCAGTCCGGTTCCACCGAGATATATCTCTCCGATCACGCCAGCGGGCACCGGCTTCAAGTTCTCATCCAGTATGTAGGCGGTAGTATTGGAGATAGGTTTTCCTATCGGCACAGAAATCTGGTACTCGGGCAGGGCATCAATCACATGGTAGGTAGAGAACGTTGTGCTCTCCGTTGGGCCGTATACGTGCACAATTGAGTCCTTGTGTTTTCTGTGCTCTAATGCTTTGCGAATATGACTCAGCGAAGCTTCTTCACCGCCGAAATATATGTGATCGAAGTTGCCAATGCACTCGGGGCTCAACTCAACCATATTGTTGAACAGGGCCGTTGTGATGAAGGTGACATTGATGCCTTGTTCGTTGATATAAGCGATCAATTTTTCATTCGACAATACAAGGTCCTTTCCAATCAGATGCAGGCAGCATCCATTGAGCAGCGAACCAAAAATATCGAACACCGATCCGTCGAAAGCAAAATTGGAAAGTTGAAGAACCTGGTGATGGCTGTTTAGATTGGTGTAGTTGGTATCCTTGACCAACCGCACAACGCCTTTGTGTTCAACAGCTACGCCTTTGGGTTTGCCGCTGGAGCCTGAAGTATACATGATATACGCCAGGTTCTCTACTCCGACTGTAGCCGGAAGATTGCTTGTTCTTGGCTCCAGCGCATCCAGCTGAATATCCATGGCAAAAAGTTCTCCGCCAAAAACATTTCCGACATCAAACATCACATTCGATTCGGTGACGAGCGCCTTAACACCAGCATCTTTTAAAATCATCACGATCCGTTCTACAGGGTAGCCGGGATCAACGGGAACGTAGGCAGCGCCGGCTTTGAGTATCGCCAGAATGCCTATGATCATCAGTTCCGAACGATCGACTAACAATCCAATGCGATCATCGGGCTGCAACGAATAGGTATCTTTTAAATAATGCGCCAATGTATTGGCTTTCGCATTTAATGTTTCATATGTCCATGACTGTCCTTTGAATTTTAAGGCGATAGCTTTCGGCGTAGCCTTCACTTGCCTTTCAAAAGCGGCATGAATTGGCCTTTCCAATTCTTCACTCAGGCGTTTGGTGTCATTTAGCGCCACAAGATATTCGTGCCTTTCTTCACGAGAGATCAAGTCCAGATCAGCAATGGCGATATTCGATTCGTGCAGGATCTGATCGATCAAAAGTTCAAAATGACCTGATAATCGTCTGAGGAAATTTTTATCATAGACATATTCATTAAAATTGAACTTCATCAGGATCTTTTCGCCGATGCCAATACCCAGGTTAAGATCATAACTTACCTGTTCGAAGATCTTAACATTGGAGACGCTCATGCCTTGCTCCTCGTTGCGCCGATCGTTCTCATCGACCGGCGCAAACACCGGGTAATTGCCCAACATAAGAATATGATCAAAAAGGTCATTCTTCAATACACTCACTGCCTGAATGTCGACAAGCGGGCTATAGTGGTGGGGTTCTCTTTCCACAGAAGAATGATGAATGGCTGACAACAATTCAACAAAACTGGTGCGCCCATCAAAAGAAACTCTGATCGGGATCGTATTGATAAAAAGGCCGATCATTTTTTCAATACCCTCTACTTCTGCGGGACGTCCCGATACAACTTCGCCGAAGACCACATCTTTTTTCCCGGAATATTTGCTGAGCAAAATACCCCATAACGCATGGAATACGGTGTTGATCGTAACCTGATGAGTTTGTGCCAGTTTTTTTAATTGCTCGGTTTTATGGGCGGGTATCTCGAAGAACAGTTCATCCTGAGCGTATTCGTTTTTAGCACGGCGGGTATTGGTCACTGAGGGTATGCTGGCTTTTTCCTGGTATCCTTTCAGATACTCATGCCAGTACTTCTTCGATGCTTCGCTGTCGCGTTTACCCAGCCACTCTATGTATTTCTTGTACGGTTTAACTTCGGGAAGTCTGTAAGGTATGTTCTTACTGAGGCTTGAATATATCTCGAAGTACTCCGGAAAAAGTACACTCATGCACCATCCATCCAAAAGAATATGATGATAGCTCCAGATGCATTCGAAAAGCTGATCGCCCAACTTGATAATCGCCACTCTTAACAAGGTGTCCTTCAGAAGATCGAACGAACGGGCCTTGTCGCCAGCTTTAAAGGTGGCCAACCGTGACTGTTGATCCTGGGTATTTTTGTCGGCAAGGTCCTCAAAGTAGAAATCTATCTTCCTGTCTTTGATAATCAATTGAAGCGGATTACCCGACTCTTCCTGATAAATACCTGCTCGGAGAATATCGTGTCTTTTGAATAGTTCGTTAAGGCTTCGCTGAACTATGTCAACATTGAGGTCACCCTGTAAGGTATAAGAAAGTTGCTCAAAATAGCTTGAGTTCTTATCCATGAGAATGTGAAAAAACAATCCCTCCTGCATGGGTGAAAGCGGATAAATATCCTCCACCGGATATTGTTCCGCGATACGCGCCAATTCGTCAATGGTAAGGTCGCTGAAAGTGAGATCGGCCGGTGTTAATTCGGGCTTCTCACGGCTTGCACACCAATCGAGTATAGCCGTCAATGCCACCTTTATCTTTTCCAGCAGATTAGCTATTGTGCTTTCGTTAAACTGTTGATGACTATAGACAATCGAAAGCTGAAGTTTGCCTTCTACGGTTGCGCTGTTGATTTCAAGCAAATGTTTTCTTTTTCTGTCGCCGTCTACGGTGTCGCCTACCGATTCGGACGCCATAGCAAGTCCCGACCTTTTAATATCAGCGTCGAATTGTCCTAGATAGTTAAATAATATTGGCGGTTCTTGACTTTGCGATAGCTCATGTGGCTCATTTCTATTTAACAGGTGTTTCCAAATACCGTAACCAATACCCTTGTTGGGTATCTTACGCGATTGCTCTTTCACTTCTTTCACATGACGCGCCAGGTTGTGGGTATGCGCGAGGTTAAGATTTACGGGGTAGATGCAGGTAAACCAGCCTACGGTGCGACTTATCTCAACGTCTTCAAGTATATTCTCCCGGCCGTGTCCTTCCATGGCTATGCTCACAGCGTCTAACCCGAACGCCTCTCTTATTCCCATGCCAATTGCCGATAGTAAAATGTCTGTAACTTCTGTGTTGTAAGCTTGGTTTACTTTTCTCAGCAGTCGATCGGTATAAAATTCATCCAGCCAAAAAGTGCTGGTGCGCGCGTCCTTGACAAGATTAGTCTCATCATCCCGATCAGCAGGAATGGTTTGTGTTGTCGTCGTGGCCATAGTCCAGTAGCTGGCTTCTTTCGCAAATGCCTTGCTATTGGCGAACGTTGTAAGCTTGTTTGACCATTGCCTAAACGATGTTGTCTTGGGAGGCAACGCTTTAAACGAATCTCCTTTCAAAAAGGCGTCGTAGAGCGTTCTGAAATCTTCCAGCAAAATTCTCCACGACACACCATCGACGGCCAGGTGGTGAATAACGATCAGTAACCGGTCTCCATCTTCACATCTGAGTAACACTACTCTCATGATGGGACCGATCGCAACGTTAAGGCTTTGTTGTGCCCAGGCTGTTTTCGATTCTATAAACGATGCCTTATTCTCTTTTCCTTGTTCGAAAAAATCGGAGCCTTGCGCCTGGTCAGCCGAAATGATCTCCGGCACTATTCCATTGCCCGTTATTTTGTATCTGCCGCGAAGTGCATCGTGATGTAATATCAGCTGAACAAAAGTTTTATCCACTGCATTTCTATCGAAACCCTTATCGCTGAAAAACATTACAGCCTGGTTATAATGATTTACATTACTTTCCTGATCCGCAAAGAATTCGCGCTGAATTGGCGTGAGCGGGAATGTTCCGGTTGTTTCCTGCTGTTCTTTTTCCACTAACGGCTTAAGCATCAAAGCGAGCTTGGCAATGGTAGGTGACTTCAGAATGTTTCTGACTTCGAGTTTAAAACCTCTTTCATGGGCGCGTGCTGCAATCTGTAACGCTTTGATCGAGTCACCGCCGACGGTAAAGAAGTTATCATAAATACCGATGTTGTTATGATCGAGCACGTCTTTCCAGATGTCGATAAGCGCTTGTTCCATGGCGTTGCTGGCCGGCACAATGGTGCTCCCTTCATCTGCAGCGAACGGATCGGGCAAGCGCTTGCGATCAATTTTTCCGTTGGGTGTGAGCGGGAACTCATCCAAGCCGATCAGATATTGAGGTATCATATATGCCGGCAACTTGTCTGACAGGTAAGCTACGAGGTCCCTTTTTTCAATTGGCGATTTTCCAATAAAATAGGCTACCAGGTGTTTTGTGCCTTGAGCGTTCTCATTCACAGAAACCAAGGCGTCGCTGATCGCAGGGTGTTTGCCGATGGCAGTTTCTACTTCACCGAGTTCAATACGGTAACCGCGCACTTTCACCTGGTTGTCGCGGCGGCCTAAAAAATCGAGCTGGCCGTCGGGCATCCACTGCGCAAAGTCACCCGTTTTGTATAGGTACTCTTCTTTGTTAAATGGGTTTGCAACAAACTTTTCAGAGGTGAGTTCGATCTGATTAAGATAACCTTTCGCCAGCCCCAGCCCCGCAATACAGAGTTCGCCGGGCACGCCTACCGGTAATAGGTCCAATTCATCATTTAAGACGTACACACGTGTGTTTGAAATAGGTTTGCCTATGCTGATCTTCGCGTCCTCTTCTTTGAATCGATAACACGTGCTGTAAGTCGTGTCTTCCGAAGGCCCATATAGGTTCCTGATCTCCGGTATTTTCTTTTCAAGGGTTGTTTTTACAGACAACGGAATCGGCTCACCGGCCATATTCAATACCTGCACCCGGCCGAAGTCCATCTTTTCCTCGATAAGAACTTTGACCACCGACGGAACAGTATTTAATAAAATGCGATCTTCGGAATTGACGAATTGAGGAATCGCGAGGCCGTTTTCCAGAATACGCACGGTTTTGCCGATCGTAAGCGGATAAAACAACTCAAAGACTGACAGGTCAAAACAATATGATGTCGTAGCGTAGACAATGTCAAACTTGCTTTTTCCAAATTCTACCGACGCCCAATCTAAAAACGCACTCACGCTCTCGTGGGCGATCACCACACCCTTAGGTCGTCCCGTAGATCCCGAAGTATAGATAATATAGGCCGGTGCGGCAGGCGACAACACGATTCCTGGATTCGCGTCTGACGTGTTCTTTATTTCTTGCCCGATGACGTCGAGTAAAATGATATCTTTTTCTTCATGACTTAACCAATCGGCCAGCGTTTGGTTTTCAGCAATGACGACATTTAAGTTTGTATCCTGAAGAATGTAACTGATGCGATCTGCCGGGTATTCCGGATCGAAGGTCACGTAGGCGGCACCGGCTTTTAAAATTCCGAGTAAACCGATCAATAACGATGGTGTGCGTCCGGTGATCAAACCAACAAAATCTCCTGGCTTAACGCCTTTAACGTGGATCAGGTAATTGGCAAGCTGGTTTGCGTCACGGTTAATGTTCTCATAGGTAAACGACCTCTCGTTGTGAACAAGCGCTATCGCCTTGGGCTTTTGGCGTACCTGGTCTTCAAACAGTTTGATAACCGAACTCTCCGGATCAAACGTACTGGCTGTATTGTTGAATGTTATTAAGAGCTGCTCTTTCTCCTGTGGCGTAAGAATGGTAAGATTCTTAACCGGCAGGTGGCTTTCCCTCACAATCGACTTCACCAATTCACGGAAATGAGCGAGCATAGCTTCCGCCCGCTGTTTCTTAAATATATCGGAGTTGTAGCCGAGGCTAATGCTGATGTCTTTTTCGAGAATGTTAAACGTAAACTGCAGGTCGAACTTGCTGATGGCGGTCTCGAGATCAAATCCTCCTACCTCTACATCGGCCAAAGCTCCGCTCTGATGATGCGCTGAATTGGCGTAGTTCACCACCAGAAAAACATCAAATAGTGGGGAGCGACTCATGTCGCGGATGAGATCCAGGTCCTCTACGAGTCTGTCAAAAGGATACTGCTGATGATCGAAAGCCTGAAGCGTGTTCTTTTCAACACGCTTTAACAGGTCGGTGAAAGGCGCCGCAGGATCAAAATGAGTGGCGAGCGCCAAGGTATTGACAAATAAACCAACTTGATTCTCCAGATCAGCATGATCACGACCGGCCACCGGAGTGCCGACCACTATTTCTGACTGGTTTGTGTATTTGTATAAAAAAGATTTTACCAAGGCCATCGACAAGATGAAGAGGCTAACATCGTGTTTGCGTGCCACAGCTTTCAACTCTTCCGTAAGCTTGCCACCCAGCGCTGTGTTGACATAGCCGCCATGGAAAGTTTTCACGGCCGGTCTTTGGAAGTCAACTGGCAGGTTCAACACCGGGACTTCGCCCTTGAAGCTATCCATCCAAAACTGACGCGCTTCGCTACTATGATCGGCCTCCAGTATGGAATTCTGCCAGCTTGAGAATTCTTTATATTGGAATTTCAGGGGCGGCAATTCAACTTTTTCCTTTTTCTTCAGGCTATTATAAATCAGAAGGAATTCTTTGATTAGAATTTCCATCGACCAGCCATCGGAAATAATATGATGGATATTGAACAACAGCACGTGCTCCTGGTCACTGGTTTTTACCAGCTGAAGACGCATCAGCGGCGCTTTTTCCAGATCGAAGGGAATCATGGCCTCTCTTCTCGCCATGTCACCGACGGCTTTTGACTTACCCTTAAGATCGCTAATGTCTTCGACCTTGATGTCAAGGTAAACCTGGCCTGCATCATGAATCCGCTGCATCGGTTTACCACCTTGTGTGATGAAGGACGTGCGTAAACTTTCGTGGCGGTCGATCAATATCGCGAAAGCTTCATTCAATAAGTCAATTGAAAGATCTCCCTTCAACTTATACCGGCCCGGAATGTTGTATGCCACTTTTTGTTCCTCCAATTGATGCAAGATCCACATTCTCCCCTGAGCATGAGAGGTGTTGTAATAGTCCTGATCTTCAACGGCAGTCAGAGGTTTGTCAAGATCAGGATACAACGCTGATAAAATATTGGCCATACCTCTCACCGTGGGGTGGGCAAAAATATCTTTCAGGTGCAAATCAACTTTTAGTCTCTTCCGGACTTGAGATGCGATTTGAGTGGCTTTCAAGGAATGCCCGCCGAGGTCAAAAAAGTTATCGAGAACACCGATTTGCTTGCGGCATAATATTTCCTCCCAAATGTTTAAAATCTCTTGCTCAACGGCGTTATCGGCCGGCACAAAAACAACTCCAAAGTCTTCCGGCTTCGGCGAAGGAAGCGCTTCCATATCTACCTTTCCATTAAGGGTATAGGGAAATGAATTCAGTCTGACAAAGCATGACGGGACCATGTAAGCGGGCAATCCACCCGCCATGAAACTTCTGAGATCGGAGAAATCACCGTCTTCTCTGCCGATATAATAGGCGACCAGAAATTCGTTATCGCCATCCGTACAAAGCTTGACCTTCGCGCTATCAACATTCGGATGTGTGCCCAGATAGGTTTCAATTTCGATGGGTTCAATGCGATGCCCTCTTAGCTTGACCTGGTCGTCTTTTCTGCCGAGATATTCGATTTCGCCATTATGCATCCACCTTCCCAGGTCGCCGGTTCGGTAAACTTTGGTGCGCTTGCCTTCAATTGAGATCTGGACAAACTTCTCGCGAGTCAACGATGCGTCATTACTATATCCTTTAGATACACACGCTCCACCCACACAAAGTTCTCCAATATAACCTTGGGGCAACAAGGCCAGGTTGTGGTCAAGGATCAGCACGTGCGTATTGGCTATTGGCTTGCCTATTGATCTAACTTCCTTCATATCGCGCACGTGTTTTACCGTACAACCTACCGTTGTTTCGGTGGGACCATATTCATTGTAAAGGTCTCCGGTAAAACCAAGTCCCTCCAGTATCTCAAGATGTTCGGTCTTCAGTACTTCCCCTCCGACGATCAATTTTTTGATGGGCAACACACGGAGCGAAAGCTCGCGAAGCATGGTAATATGAGATGGCGTTATCTTCAGCGTATTGATATCAAATTTCCCCTCGAAAGCCAGTTGTAGCACCTGATCAATATCATTGCCTGGAAACAACACAAGCTTGTCACCTCGCAGCAGCGTGGTAAATAACGCGGTGATGGATAAGTCGAACGCGAGTGATGTGAACAGGCCGAAGGTATAGGCAGAGCCTTCCGGGAAATAATAACGATTGGCCCATGTAAGATAATTCATCAGGTTGTCGTGCGAAACAACTACACCTTTGGGAGTACCCGTGGAACCTGAAGTAAAAATAACATAGGCGTTTGCCGTTGCACTGTAGCTCAGCGAGAGATTACCATCGGTAGTATCCAGCTCAGACAATTGCAGATCAAGCGTAAATAAGTTTCCATCATAAATGGCGGCCACGTCAAGCAACCTATAAGAATCAATTAACAGGGTTTTTGGCTTAACTGCTTTCAAAATTCTTTTGATCCTTTCGGCAGGGTATTCCGGATCGATGGGTACAAAGGCAGCACCCGATTTCAATATACCGATCATGCCTGCAACCATTTCAATGGTTCGATCGCTCATGATCGCAATCGTATCGTCAGCCTTTACATCATATTCCTGGATAAGATACCGGGCAAGCTTGTTTGCCTTGTCATTGAGCTCGGCGTAGGTGCAGGTTTTATCTTTCACTTGAACAGCCACTGCCTCACCATGCTGCTTGCACACTCGCTCAAAAGTTTTTATGAACAACTCATTTGGTGGCGGCATAGTCACGGGGATGTCCACCAGCAGGTTTTGGATCTCACCCGCATTTAAATAATTGAACTCATGAAGAGACCGGTCTGGTTTGCTGACAACGGAATGCATTATATTTTGCATATGGGCGCACATCAAGACCACAGTTTCCTTTTTGAAAAGGTCTGAATTGAACTCAATGTTTAACGAAAGCGCTGCGGTCTGCTTGAAAGACAATGTCAGGTCAAATTTGCTCACCACATGTTCAAGTTCTTGATTGCGAACCGATACAGCAGTCATGTCGGGCGTGGAGCCCATTTCGAAATCAACATTAATCAATTCGACCAGTGTGTCGAACAAGGGCGAGTGAGACGGGTCGCGGGTATAACGAAGGTCCTCTACCAGGTTTTCGAACGGATAGGCTTTATGCTCATGGGCGCTAAGCAAAGTTTCTTTTACTTTACTCACCAGCGAAAGAAATGTTTCGCCATCGCTCAGTCTTGTTCTTAGTGCCAGCGTATTGACATAAAAACCAATCTGATCTTCGAGGTCACGTTGATCACGCCCCGCAATCGTTGTACCCAGAATAATATCTTTTAGGGAAGTATAGCGGTAAAACAAAGTGTTCAGTGCCGCGATTAAAAACGTAAATAGTGTGATCTCATGGTTAAGGCAAAAAGTTTCGATCTGCTGATAAAGCTCTGCTGAAAAATCAACTGTGAATCTTTTTCCGTTGTAGCTCTTAACGGCCGGCCTTGGAAAATCGAGTGGCAAGTCAAGTCTTTGTAGATTTCCCGAAAGGTTTTCAATCCAATATATTTTGTCGTCGTCATGCTGTTGGCCGTTTTGCCACGCCATATAATCTTTGTATTGAACACGCAGCGGTTGTGCGTTGAGCGACTTGCCCCGGGTTAAAGCATTATAAGAGGTCAGCAACTCACGAATGAGCACCCGCATTGACCAGGCATCGGAGATAATATGGTGCATGGTGAACACCAACAGGTGTTCATCTTTTTCCAGCCTGATCACCTTCATTCTGATCAGACTTCCACGATCTAAATCGAAGGGTGTCGTCGCCAGGTCGTTCGCATACTTTTTTGCCGCTTCATATTTATTGTGAAGCTTGCTGAGATCGATAAGCTCAACGGGATCAGGTTCGCCCGAAAGAACACGCTGGCAGAGTTCGCCGTGGCGTTCGAAGATCGCAGTTCGTAAGCTCTCATGACGTTTTACAAGCGCGCCGATGGCTTTGTCAAACTTGTCAATATCAAAGTATCCTTGTAAAGAAAACGCACCTCCTATGTTATAGGCGATATTGCCCTCGCGGGTTTGCGCCAATATCCACAACCGTTTTTGCGCATCAGATGCCTGGTAAAAATCCTGTTCTTCAATTGGCATAATTTCCCGAACGGTTGATCTCTTCAGCGACCGGATGTGGTTTGCAAATTCCCTTATGGTTTGAAATTCAAAGACATCACGAATGGTAACGTTTACCTGAAACACCTGATAGATACGTGAAACTACCTGGATGGCTTTTAACGATTGGCCGCCGATGGCCATGAACATCGCATTTCTGCCGATGTTTGTTCTGCCTAAAACTTCTTTCCATATAGACTCAAGGGCAATCTCAAGCTCGTCATGGCATGCCTCATAGCTGCCGTCAACCAGCAGGTCCTGTGGAAGCGGTAAGGCCTTTTTATCGAGCTTGCCGTTGCTATTCAATGGAAATGCTTTCAATTGAATAAAATAAGCTGGCAGTATATTGGCGTTTATACTTTTGGCCAGTTCGGCTTTAAGGCCGTTGGTCGACAGGGTGGTCCCGGCAAGAAAATAGCAGATGAGGTCAGACAAATTATTTTCCTTATTCGTGTGGACAACAATAGCTACGTCCTGAATGCCGGGAGTGTTCAATACAGCCTTTTCGATCTCATTGATCTCTATCCTGATGCCATTTATTTTTACTTGTTTGTCTTTGCGCCCAAGGATCTCAACGTTCCTGTCTTTGAGGTACCGTCCAAGATCACCTGTTCGATATACGATGTCAACTTTGTCTGTCACCAAGGGATTTTGCACAAAGGCAGCAGCCGTAAGTTCATCATTGTTATAGTAGCCCCTGGTGAGGTAAGGGGTCTTGATATAAACTTCACCCGTCTCCCCTATTCGGCACAATTTGTTGTTGCTGTTCAATATCAGCACATGCGTGTTGTCGACAGGTTTGCCGACATGAATAACTTGGCCGGGGTTGCCGGAGATTTCGCCTATCCTATGACAGGTATCGAGAATAGTAGATTCTGTCGTGCCATATAAATTCACCAACTCGGTTCCTTCACCGGCCAGTGACCTCCACTGCATTACATCTTTCTCATACATGACCTCACCATCGAGCATGATATGTTTCAGATCGGCGAAAGAAAAGGCGCGATCTCTTCGGTCGGCCATTGCTTTCATCATTACCCGGAAAAGCGACGGAACCGTTTGAATGATTGAAACGCGCTCGTCCTGTAACCAATCCAATAATCTGAAGATATTGTCCTTCGTTCCTTCTGCGGGGATACACAACGTTGCTCCGGATCCTAACGCCATGAAAACATCTTTCAATGAAGCGTCGAAGGTAGTTTGCGATAAGTGGCCCACGCGATATGCGGGCTTAATGTCAAACTCCCGTATTACCCACTGAATGTAGTTGTAGAGGCTCTTGTGACATCCAAGAATTGCTTTCGCTTCGCCGGTGGAACCGGAAGTAAAATAGATATAACATTCGTGTTCGGGCGTGATTCCAAACGAAGGATTGGTCTTATTGTAGTTCTTAAGATTGTCATTCACCGTCGTTTGCCGGCCAACGTCGATCTTTCTTAAGTCACCCTCAGCGCCCAGCACAACAAGAACTGCGTTGGTTACACCCGCATCTTTCAACTTCTCCAGAAGATAATCCACTTCCGATTCGTGGATGATCAGTATGCCATGACAGGTCTTTTGAATGGTTTCGATTATACGTTTATCAGAAAATGTTCTGTTCATGGGCAAGTAAATTCCTCCTGCCTTAAAGATCGAAAGCATGGATGCAACCTGATCTGCACTTAACGGCAACATGACGTTTACAATTTTGCCTTGCATCACTCCCAGCGTGTTCAACAAATGCGCCAATTGGTTAACGTACTCGTTGAACTCCATGTAGGAAATCTCCTGACCATTGTTACGCACGGCAATTTGTTCTGCGTTGTCCCTGGCTTGCTTCTCGAAAAGTTCAATTACTGTTAGGTCTTTCATCTGCACGTTCAGATTTAACGGTATACTTTCAATTCAAACTATTTTATCTGCGATATTGGGTTATCCGGCCTTCTCCATTTCATGCTCTATAAAATGTTGCAGGCAAAAATCAAGCACTGATACTGCTTTATCAATTTGTTCTTTGTTGATCACCAACGGTGGCGTGATCAATATATGGTCGCCTTCTCCCCTGCCCGCGCTGCCAGATCCGGGATAGAATATCACGCCGTGTTCCATGGCTTGGTGGCTGATCATTCTTGAAACTTTCATGGATTTATCAAAAGGCCTTTTTGTCATCTGGTCCTGTACGAGCTCCACACCGATCAACAAGCCCATGCCCCGTACGTCGCCCACGATATGATGACGGGAGAGGTCTTTTAATTTTTTTACGAAGTATTCTCCTGCTTCTCTGCTGTGCTCTGCCAGTTTTTCTTTGATCATACAATCCAGCACGTATTGCCCTACGGCAGCACCCAGGGGGTTGCAGGAATAAGTATGGCCGCCAAAAAAAGGTTGTTTCTTGTTCTCAAAAATGTCAGCCACTTTTTCATTGATCAAAATACCAGACAATGGATAATATCCGCTCGCCATTCCTTTGCCCAAGGCGATGATGTCAGGTTGAACGTTCCAATGTTCGATGGCAAAATTGTAGCCTGTGCGCGCAAAACCTGTCATCACCTCATCTGCGATCATGAGCACGCCATACTTGTCGCAGATAGCTCTTGCTTCGGCAAAATAATTTTCAGGCGCTGGCACAGCACCCAATGCGGCGCCAACCACAGGTTCGCAGATGAGCGCGGCAATGGTTTCGGGGCCTTCCTTCAGAATTTGCTCTTCAATAGCACTGGCGCATGCCAAACGGCACGTTCTGCTTTCAAGCCCCAGTGAGCATCGGTAACAAAATGCCGAAGGAGCGTGATAAGAGTTGTGCATCAACCCGAGCAGGTTGTTCCTTCGCAGTTCCATACCTCCCACGTCGAGGGCGTAAACAGAATTGCCATGATAGCTGCCCCATCGGCCAATTACTTTGTATTTTTTATTCTCGCGGTTAAGCTGGTGATATTGAATTGCCAGCTTCATGGCATTCTCCACCGCTTCGGTGCCACTGTTGACAGTCCACGCTTTGCAAAAGCCCGGCGGAGCATAGCTTACCAATGACTCGAGGTAGTGGTCTAATTCGTCGGAGCGGAAATAATGTGTTGGAGAAATGGCGATCTTCCGTGCCTGCCGGCTCATGATCTCGCCTATTTCCTTCCTGCCGTGACCGATATTTGCCACTGCCGCTTTTCCGCCCGCACAGTCAACGTACTGCTTCCCCTGCTTGTCATACAGGTAAGCACCCACACCATGGTCGATGACAGGATATGACGCATCAAAGTCCGGACAAACGATGCTGGAGCGCAATAAAGGGTCTTTATGATTTCTCATGCCATTCTCTCTTAAATGTTGCTCATGCTTTTCAAAAATTCTTCGTGTTCTCTTTCCGCCTCGGTCGACGTGAGCAGGCTGATATCCGTCAGTGGTATGTTCTCAACAAGCAACACCTTACATAGGTTGTTAAAATTGTCGCACCATCCCGATATAGACTCTGCCGAGAACAGATTTACGTCGTATACAATAGACATCACTAGGCGATCGTCATCTTCTACAAAGTTGAAGAGCAGATCGAACTTGCTGAATGGGTTAGCCGATTCGTATTTGCTCAATTCCACTCCCTGTATTCCGGCGGTTCCCTTTCCACGCATATTCATATTTTGAAGGATCATCAACACATCAAAGAGCGGTGACCGGTTGAGCTCAAATGGTATGTTGAGCTCGTTGATCAACAGGTCGAATGGATAAAATTGGTGTTCGTAGGCTTCCAGCACTGTGGTCTTAACCCGCTGTTGCAGTTCTTCAAAAGACTTCGAGCCATCGAGGCGTGTTCTTAACGCCAACGTATTGACAAAAAAGCCAACCTGGTTTTCAAGGTCAATATGATCTCTGCCTGCGATGGGTGTACCGATGATGATATCTTCCTGACCTGAATACTTATGGAGCAACGCTTTCACCAATGCGGTAAGGGTGATGAACAGACTATGTTTGTGTCTAAGCCCCCAACTCCTAATGAGTTGGGTTGCGTCATGATCCAGGGCCACGGTGTGCATGGCGCCATCGTCCTTTTTTACCCTTGGACGTTCGAAATCGATGGGAAGATTAAGCTGCGGAATATCGTCTGAGAAACGGTTCAGCCAGTATGATCTAAGCCTCTCCACCTCGGCATCCTGAATCTGGCGATTGTGCCATGCAGCATATTCTTTGTAATGGATTCTCAGCGGCTTTAGCCTCGGAGCGATACCTTTGTCGTAGGCATGATAGAGCTCGAGCACGTCGTTCAGTACCACACCCATGGACCAGCCATCGGTAATGATGTGATGGAGCGTAAACACGAAAACATACTCATCCGAAGCAAGGTGTATCAACACAGCCCTGAGCAAAGGTCCGGTTTGCAGGTCAAACTTAAAGCGCGCTTCCGCCAGCGCGAGCTCGCGGGTTTGCTGTTCTTTATCGGTCAGGTCGCGGAAGTCGACATACTTGACCTCGAAGCCTTGCTTGCGCGGAGGGTGAATGATCTGCCGCGGTTCTCCTTCTATAATAGAGATTGTAGATCGCAAACTTTCGTGCCGGTCCACCAGCGCCTTAAACGCCATCTGAAAGGCATTGATGTTCAATTTGCCTCTCAATCGGTATGCCTCGGACATGTTATAGGATATGTGATCTTTTTTGCTTTGATCGAGTATCCAAAATCTTTTTTGAGCATGGCTAATGGCATAGTGATCTTGCTGCGGTAGAGGCTCGATAGACATAAAGTCTACCGTTTCCTTACTGGCAATTTCAAGTGCAAGGCTTTCAATAGTGGGATTCTGGAAGATGACATTCAGGTCGATTTTGACATCGAGTTTTTTGTAGATCCGTGAAATCATCTGCACAGCTTTGAGCGAGTGCCCGCCGGCTTCGAAGAAGTTTGCTTTTACACTGATCTGCTCCTGCCCCAGCACTTCCTGCCAGATCGCCAGCAGCGACGCCTCCATCTCGTTGCGCGGCAACACATACTCGCCTTGCACCAGCAGTGTCTCATCTACTGACGGGAACGACTTCCTGTCTACTTTGCCGTTGGCCGTCATCGGTATCTCGGCCAGATGAATAAAATACGACGGTACCATGTACGACGGCAGCGTGCCGCTCATATACGTTTTCAGCAATGACGCCGCCATCGGCGCTGCACTGTGATAATAGCCAATCAAAAATTTCCCCGACGCACTCTCTGACACCGATACAAATGCCTGACTGATCTGCTCGTGGGCCGCCAGGCAGTTCTCGACTTCACTCAACTCTATGCGGTAACCGCGGATCTTAACCTGATTGTCTTTGCGACCGACAAAAAACAACTGATCGCCGCCTCCCCATTTGCAAAGGTCCCCGGTGGCGTACATCATCGTGCCCGGGGCGCCGAACGGATCCGGAACAAATCGCTCGGCCGTCAGTTCGGCGTTGTTCAGGTAGCCCATCGACAGATGAGAACCTGCTATGTATAATTCTCCGACAATTCCTTTGGGCAGCAGATTACGGTCCGCGTCCAGCACGTACGCTCTGGTGTTGGTAATGGGCCGGCCGATCGATATCGTCGATCCATCACGCCCTTCTTCTACGGCAATCGATGTGCTCACCACCGTTCCTTCTGTGGGGCCATAGTTGTTGATCAGCCTGCCTTGCGACAGTTCGATCTCGTGCAATCTGTCGCCACCGGTGAGCACCACCAGGTTGGTAGGCAAAGTCACTTCCTGCATTTGTCCCAACTGTTCACACACCGGTGTCGGTAAAAAACAATGCGTGATCTCCTGCTCGGTCATGTAGCGCGACAATCGCTCGAGATCCAGGCGTTGACTTTCAGTTATCGGATATAGTGTGCCGCCCGATAACAGGTAGGGCCAAACCTCCCACACCGATGCATCAAAGCCGATGCCGGCATACACGGTAGCACGACTTTGTTCGTTCAAACCAAAAGCCTCGCGATGCCAATAACACAAGTTCACCAGCGAGCTGCCATTCACCAATACACCCTTGGGTGTGCCCGTAGAACCGGAAGTATATATGGCGTATACCGGCGCTTCGTTTGTCACTTCGGGATTTACCGGCGAAGGATCATATTCTTCAAGACTCCCCAACTGATTGTCGACAAAAAACATCTGCCCGGCAAAGTGTGCCGACAGGTCGATCAGGTGTATTGTTTCGGTGAGTATCACTCCGATGCCTGAATCTTCGATGATAAACTGTTTGCGCGCTTGCGGAAGATCGGGGTCGATCGGAACATAGATACAACCCGCTTTCAAAACTGCCAGCATGCTCACCAGCAGCCCGGCAGATCTCTCCATCATCACCCCCACAGGCTGCCCCGCGCTTAGCTCATAGGATTCTTGCATAAACCGGCAGAGTCTGCCCGAGATGGCATCTAACTCGCTATAGGTATAGGATAGCTCTTCAGAAACAACAGCACGACGATGACCATGTTTTTCTACAATCTCGTTAAACAGGCTCAACACGGCAGCTGACGAATACGATCGTGTTTCGGCGGCAGTAGATGACAACAATGCCTTCTGAGCGGCGAAAGACATAAGGCTGAACTTCGAGGGGTGATTGATCTTGTTGTCGACCAGTTGAACCACAAGTTCGCGTAAGTGCGCCACTACTTCTTCGAGCAACGACTTGTCATATACGCACCTGTTGAAGTTTAGCTTTACGGCGAGATTTTCTCCCGGAAAAACCACCACGTTCAGATCGTAATTCGACTGCGTGAAGATTGAGATCTTACCTTTCGTTCCTTTTTTCCGGTCGGGCTCGAACGGGTAATTTTCGAACACCAGAATGTGGTCAAAAATATTGTTACCGAAAGCTGCGTCTGCATGGATCTCCGACAACGGATAGTAGTGATATGCTTCGCCCGCCAGAAAATCGGTTTGGGTCTTTTTTATCAGGTTATGAATTGTCAGCGTATCGTCTTTCCAATTAATGCGAACCGGAACTGTATTGATGAAAAGGCCCACCATAGATTCAATGCCTGGCACAGCCGATGGTCTTCCCGACACCACGGTGCCGAACGTCACATCGCGGGTCATTTGATATTTGGAGAGCAACACTCCCCACAAGGTTTGAACAATATTGCTAATGGTGAACTGATGCTGACTCGCATATTGTTTCAAATACCATGTGATGTGCACACCGAGTTCCAGCAATATTTCACCTTTCTCAAACGTCTTGCTGGATGGCGGGCGTTTCTTTCCCGGTATTGTGGCGATCTGATCGTAGCCCTTCAGGTAATTTTGCCAATACGTTTTGGCGGCGGTTTGATCAGACTGCATGAGCCACTGCACGTAAGTGCTGTAACGTCTGATAACCGAAATAACAGGGTCTTTCCCGGCTTTGACTTGCTGGTAGTAATTCCAAAGTTGATTATTGAGAATTCCCAGGCTCCATCCGTCCAATAAAATATGGTGGAAACTCCAGACGATCTCATACGAAGCTGGTGCCACCGCCAATATCGAGATTCTTAACAACGAATCTTTTTCAAGGTTAAAGCCTCTCACCTTATCTTTTTCTTTGAGCAATTCTACCTCGGCATCAGCATTTTGCCGGGCAGACAGGTCAATGAAATTAAATTCGATCTTTTTTCCTTCAACCAAAACCTGGACTGGCTCCTGAAGTCCTTTGTGCACGAAAACAGAAGAAAGCACATCATGTTGATCAACCAGTTTCAAAAGACTCTTTTCTACTGATGCAATGTCAATTTCGCCGTCATACCGATAAGCGCGTTGCTCGAAGTATGCCAGGCTGGGTTCGCCATGCGTCACATGGTAAAATATGCCACGTTGCATAGGCGAAAGTGTCAATACGTCTTTTATTTTCCCTTTCAAGACTTTATGGGTTCAAATATCAATCGATCATTTGCCTGATGGAATCCAACATATCCATAGAAATAGTTTTGTGCGTAAGGTCACTCGGCGTCAGTTCGCTTTCGCCACGGTCTGCACAGAATTGAATTATCTCTTCTACCGCAGTACGGAGATTACGGCAAAACAACTCCATCACGCCCATATCGAAGTGCGCCGGGTTATAGGATATATTGAATTTCAGTTTCTGGTTCAGCATCAAGCCTGTGATGTCGAGATCATAAATGCGGGCTTCGTTCTGATCGACAGAGTGCCCTGATGACTCCTCGGCGAGCGTGAAAGCCGTGTTCTTGACTTCCGCATCGAATTGCCCGAGGTAGTTAAAGCTGATTCCAGGCCTCAGTTTATGGAGATCGTGTTTGCGATCTTGGCCCAAATATTTTAAGATGCCGAATCCAATACCTTTTAGGGGTATCCTGTTCAGGTTCTCTTTGGTTTCTTTGATCAGTTTATCAAGACCTGGCCGATTAAGGTGTGTAAGCAGCACCGGGAAAATACTCGTGAACCATCCCACCGTTCTGCTGACGTCGACATCGCTTGAAATATTTTCCCGTCCATGACCTTCGAGCGCTACCATCACATTTTTCAAGGCAAAGGTCTTGTTGAGTGCAAGGCCCACCGCCGTCAACAAAATATCGTTGGCCTTTGTGTTAAATGCCTGATGCGTTTTTAACAGGAAAAGTGATGTTGTCTCTTCACTGAACTCGACAGTATCCAGGCGGGCGTCGCTGATGCGGTTTTGCCGGGCAGGCTTAACCGGTAGCATTCCGCTTTCTGTTTGGATAAGGCTCTGCCAGTACCGAAGTTCGTCGCTTTGTTTTAAAGATGAGGCGTAGCGCTGCTGAACTTGTGACCATGCGATATACGAGTCTGTCTTCATGGGCAAAAGTAGCTCTTTGCCTTCTTGTGATTGCTTCAACAGTGTTTCCAGATCCTCCAGTATTATTCTCCATGAAACGCCATCGACGATCAGGTGATGAATCACGATAAGCAAACGGTCGGCATCAGGCAGTCTGAACAACACTGCTTTTATTAATGGGCCTTGGTGTATGTTCAATGACCGCTGAACTTCCTCGCACAGCTGCTCCATTTTTTCAACTGGATTTGTCTCTGCCTTCAATTGCTGAACCTCAATTGCAACAGGCCTACCGATCGGTCCAATAAGCTGCGTATATCTACCTTCAGCCTCGACAACAAAAACACTTCGTAGAATATCGTGATGCTGCACAAGCTTATTAAAAACACGATCCAACATCTCATGATCAAATCGATCAACAGGTTTTAATAGCACCGACTGATTAAAATGATGCCGATTTTTCCAGCCTTGTTCAAAGAAATTTGCCTGTACGGGAGTAAGCTCCATCTTTCCAGTTACCATGGATTGATCAATCGCCCGTGTGCTTCTTCGCGCTTCACCCGAGAGCTGGCTTATCGTCGGGTAAGCAAAAATATCTTTCACCTCGACAATGTATCCTTCTTTCTGAAGCCGTGAAGAAACCTGAATCGCTTTGATCGAATCGCCGCCGATCATAAAGAAATTGTCGTGTATGCCAATTTGCTTGCGGCCCAATACACCTTCCCATACCGACACCATAAGCCGTTCAGTTTCGCTGGCTGGTGCTGCATAGTTTTCTGCCTGTCGATCGTTGCCGGGTTCAGGAAGCCGCTTCACGTCTACCTTGCCGTTGGCAGTCAGTGGAAAAGCGTCGAGGCTCACAATATGGTCGGGGCACATGTACTCCGGCAAGTGTGTTTTAAGAAACGACGCAAGCTCCTCGTATTTTATCTGATCTTTGCTCACTACATATCCAACCAGGGATTTGATTCCGTTTTCTTGTTCTTTGACAACTACCTTAGCTTCTTTTACACGGTCGAATTTGCACAACACGTTTTCAATTTCTTCGAGCTCTATCCGGTATCCACGCACCTTCACCTGGTTATCTTTCCTGCCGAGGAAATCGATCGTATAATCACCTAACAGCTTTCCATGATCACCGGTGCGATAGAGAACTTTATCTACGTCATTGATTTTGGTTTTGATGAATCGTTCTTTGGTCAAGGAAGGTTGTCTCCAATAGCCTCTTGCCACACCTGCGCCACCGATATAGATCTCGCCGCTGACACCCTGAGGAACCGGCAGCATGTCTTTATCCAGCAAATAGATCTCGGCATTTTGGATCGGCTTTCCGATGGGAATAGTATGGCCGTTGCACGTGTCGATCTGGTGACAGATGGCAAAAGTTGTGGTCTCTGTGGGCCCGTAGCCGTTGACGAGCCTGATATGTGGATATGCCGATTGAACCCTCCTGATGTGATCGACCGATAGTCTGTCACCGCCCACCAACAAACACCGGAGTGGTTTAAAGATCTCGATATCTATGTCCACCAGCTGATTGAACCAGGCTGACGTCAGCCACATCATGGTGATCTCATTTTCCCGGATGCAGGCTTTCAGTCGCGAAAGCTCCAACAGCTCTTCGTCACGAAGGATGTGCAACTGACCTCCATTCAGCAACATTGACCAGTATTCGAATGTTGTAGCATCAAACGACAGAGATCCTGTGAGCAATAATCTTTCGTTGCTACCAAACTGAACGTAGTTGCATTGACTGACCAGGTTAACCACGCTGCCATGTTCGACCATCACACCTTTAGGCTTGCCCGTAGACCCTGACGTGAACATGACGTAAGCCAGATCGTGCGCATTGTTCAACAGACGAAGGTTTTCTGCCTGCTGCGCTAACTCGTCCAACTGAATGTCGAGCGCAAATATTTCTCCCTGATAAAACTCAAGCAGTGAGAACATCAACTCTGATTCGGTGAGTAGCACTTGTATACCGGTTTCGGCAAGCAATTGCTTTTTTCGTTCCGCCGGGTATTCCACACTAATTGGAACATATGCACCGCCAGCCTTCAAAATACCTAGTATGCCAATGATGGTGGAAGCAGACCTTCTGGCCATGATGCCCACTAGGTCGTTCGGCTTGATGTCATACTTTTCACGAAGGTAAATTGCCAGCGCGTTGGCCTTTGCATTGAGTTGGACGTATGTATATTCTTCGGGACCAAATACCAATGCCAAGGCTTCGGGGCTTTTTAACACTTGCTGCTCAAATCTTTCCACAATGGTCTGACTAGGAGCAGAAGTGCAGTTATCGTTAATGGCCAAAATATCGGCCAGTTCGGTTTCTTTCAGCAAGGTCTTTGCAGACAGGATTTCGTTTCCCTGATAGACAATACGGTTCAATATCCTCAGATAGAAGTCAAACACAGTATCTACTTCCGACTGACGGTACAGACCGGAACGATAGTTCAAGTTTACAATGAACTTGTCGCGATGGCGGTCTGATTTACAAACGGTAAAATCAAAAAGCGTGTTGGTGTTGCCCCGTGGTTGTTCGTCAATGATGCCGTCGCTGATCTCACTTTGTTGATGAACATTTTCATAGATGTGAAAATCAACAAAATTAAATATGATATCGAAGATGGGGTTCCCTCCCGTCGTTTCCTCGTTGATCACTTTCATGATCTCGATCAGCGATAATTTATCGAATGCCTTCAGCGCACGCGCTTGCTCATCAATAGCGGAAACAAAAGCCAGCGCCGACTGGCCGGCGCGGACATCTGTCCTGAAAGGAACTGTGTTGGTGAAGCATCCGATGATCTTGTCGCCATCTTCCAGCGCTGGGCGGCTGTTGGTGACAAGACCAAAGGTAAGGTCGTTTTCGCCAGTGCTAAATTTTAGCATAAAACTGAATGCGGCCAGGAACAAATGCTTCAGTGAAGCCACTCCTTTTTCCGACAGCAACACCATATCCCGTGTGAGCCGTTCTGGCAACTCAAATGTATAGTTGGTTACACCACCGTTGCCACCTGCAACCTTGTTAAAAGGAAGCGGCGCCTTATTGTAATGATGAAGATTTTTCAACCAAAACTCGCGAACAGAGGCATCCCTGCTGATGCGATGCTGTTCAACGACATAGTCTCTGTAAGAGGCCTTTAGGGACTGTATTGTAAACTGTTTTCCCTGTTTCAGGGTAAAATATGCATGGCTCAGTTCGGTCATCAACGAAGCATTGCTCCAACCGTCTACTAAGGCATGGTTGCACGAGAACATGATACCGTATTCGTCGGCAGAAAGTTTGAACGTGTGCAGCTTCCACAGCACTGTTTCTTTCAGGTCGAGATTTTTATATTTATCCTCCAGCAAGATCTTCTGAATGTATTGCTTCTGTTGCTCCTTTGTTTTGGCAGAGATATCTTCCAAGAATAAATTTTCGTCGCGATAACGGAAGCGGTGTATGAGTTGCGCTGAAACGCCCTCTTCCATCACAAACGACGTTCTCAGGATGGCGTGTTTTTCTGCCATCAGGTTTACCGCATCGTTAAACACTTTTTTGTCAAAGCTGCCATCCTTCAACTGAAAATACATCTGCTCCTTGTACAGACCGGCATCGGCGCCGATCAGGCTGTGAAAGATCATCCCTTTTTGAATGTCGCTCATCGGGATGATGTCTTCGCAATCGGCCGGCAGTTGAAGCGACTCGTTCGCCAGGATATCGGCTTTGAATTGCGACATGGCTTTTTCTATTTCGCCGGCAGTTGAAGATTCTGTCTCGGTATTTTTTTGCGCCTTTATGACGTTTTGAATCAGATTGGCAATGGTACTGTGCGAGAATATATCATTAACCTCGATGCTAAGGTTAGTGGCCTTGTTCATGTCTACAGCCAGCCTAATAGCTTTAATCGAATCGCCGCCGATGGCAAAAAAATTGTCGTGGATGCCGATCCTGGATTTATCAAGGTTCTTGGCCCATATCTCTGCCAATTTGATTTCCAATTCCGTCTGAGGCCTAACATAATCAGCTTCTGTGGTTGCGACAGAAACTTCAGGAAGAACTCTACGATTGATCTTGCCAGAGGGAAGTTTATGAAACGCGTTCACCCTCACCAGGTGTGACGGTATCATATGGTTGGGCAATGAAGCCTCCAGGTATTTGCGCAACTCTGAGGCGCGCAGGTCTTCTGTAGCAGTAAAGTATAATACGATCTGTTTCTCCTGATTTTCATCTTCACGAACAACACAAACAGCCTCCTTAACATCCGCGTGTTTCAAAGCCCATGCTTCGATCTCAGGCAACTCAATGCGATAACCTCTTACTTTAACCTGGGCGTCTTTTCTTCCTATGAATTCCAACCTGCCATCGGGCAGCCATCGACCGATATCGCCTGTCTTGTACAACAAATCGCCTGAATGATTTGGATTCTTTACAAATTTTTCTGCTGTGAGTTCCGGCGCGTTGAGATACCCATGAGCTATACCGGTTCCGGAAACACAGATCTCACCGGGTAGGCCAAGCGGGCTGGCGTGGCCCGAGCGCGTGAGTAAATGAACGGCCATGTTAGCAATCGGCCTTCCAATGGTCAGTTTATTCTCGGTACGGCTTTTATCAAACTTTTCGATGGAGACGCAGACCGAACATTCCGTCGGACCATATGCGTTATAGTAAGTTCCAAAATCGCTGAAGGCTTCCGCGTGTTTAATGTTGGCAGCTTCTCCTGCCGAAATGATCATTCGCAAAAACTTCAATTTTTCTACGGGAAGCACATTCAAGTAAGACGGCGGAATAGTGGCTACCGTAATGCTGTGTTGGGTCATGAAGGCAATCAATTTCTCAGGGTCGTTTGTCAGGCCCTTGTCCATCATCACCAACTTACCGCCTACAAATAATGTCTTAAATATCTCTGATACCGACGCATCGAACGAAATCGACGAAAACTGCAGCGTAGTATCGCGCTCGCTCATTTCGAATTCTGAGATTTGGGCGGCGAGCATATTTAAACATCCTCGGTGTGGTACCAAAACACCCTTGGGCTTACCGGTGGAGCCTGAGGTATAAATGACATAAGCCCCCTGCTCCGGCAAAATAGTTAAACCCAGGTTAGCGCCTTCAGATTCAATTTCACCCATCTGAATATCCATGGCTACAATGGCACCATCGAAATCAGGAAGTGAAAACATGTATTCAGAGCTGGTTAGTAACAACTTCAATTGTGTGTCATGGAAGAAAAATAACTTTCGCTCGGCCGGATATTCCGGATCTATGGGAACATAGGTAGCTCCGGCCTTTAGAATACCCAATATAGCTACGACGAGCGCGCTTGACCTGTCGAGCATCATGCCAACGAGGTCGCCCGGCATCACGTTGTGCACCGACCGAAGATGAAGTGCCAGGCTGTTGGCCTTGCGGTTAAGCTCATCGTAGGTAAGCTTGCTTCCCTGCGCAACCAGCGCTGTACGATCGGGTGTTTTTAAAACCTGTTGTTCAAACGTGTCAACCAATGTGGTTTGCAGGAGCGACACATTCCGGTTAGCGTTAAATTTTCTGAGCAGACTGACCTGCGATTGACTCGGCCCCAGGATGATATCTTTTAACTTAACTTCCAGCTGCGTCACATTTCCAAGGACCTGATCAATATGGCTGAAAAAATTCTCGGCAAAAGATGCATCAAACGCGTTGGGGTTAAGTTCCAGCAAAAGGTTGATCCGGTCTGTGCGACTGGCCACAATACGGACATCGGCGCTGCTACCGGTTGATTGAATCCGGTCATGAAGTCCTTCCCATTCAAAAGAAATATTGGAGTCAAAAACCCCTTTCGTATTCAAAGCAGCGTAATCGACGAGTGAAAGCGGAAAGTTCTGGTATTTATAAAATTCACCAATACTATTTTGAAACGAGACCAGCGCCTGGCGAAAAGATTGTTCTTCATTTAATTGAATGATCACCGGCACTTTTTCGACGTACCTCTTCTCATGCTTAAGACCAAATGTGGGTGTTATGATGATGACGTCGCTTTGCTCTGAGTATTTGCTCACTACTATACTTGCGGATACCATCAACATCACCATGACACCGCTATCCTGGTGGTTAACGATCTTCAATATCTCGTCGCTGCGCTGCGCTTCAAAGGAAAATGAAAATCGCAGCGGTTCAAACGTTCCATTTGACCGTTGGATCTGGCGGAAGTTAAAACTATCAACTCCCTTTTCCAGGAATTGTTTCCAAAACGAAAAGTAAGGCTTGTATTTATCGCTCGTAAATACAACACTATCTACCTGCTGCATGGAACTTTGTTTTTTTAAGACAGACGCTCATCGTCTGTATAATTCTCACTACAAAAGCCTGTTATATTTTAAAACTAAAGGGGTTCTCAACTTCCAGTTTTACTTCCGACGCCTCCTCTTTGAATGCAAACAAACCCTCGATCTGTTTTTTCAGCGCCGCATAGTCGCGGGGCTCGCTGCTGGGATTGAACAGATCCTTTTTATCCCATTGATCTTTGTCTAAACTCATGGCATCGATCTTCAGCCAGCAATTCTCCGGGAATCGGTCCAGGGTCTCGGGCATCACGTCTCTGACGGCCATCAAAAAGATCACGTGAGAAAATTCCTCGAGGGTCTTTAGGTTTTGCTTCTGGCTTTCAACGATCTCACTCCAGCTTCTGCCCTTTTTTGTATTACGTTTATACAATTCCGCAACAAACGGAATTTTTAAATAGTCTATAAACTCATAGGTTCCGCTATCCTGTGTTCGTTCACCCCATTCGAGCAAAAACTCATTCATTTTATAGATAACAGAGATAAAGGTCGACGACAGCGCTTGCATTTCTTTTCGCTTGGCACGATCGAGATAAATGCTGTTAAACATGTCTGGCATCACAAAGCTCCATCCCACCACAATATCCCAGAGCGTGCTTAAGGCCATGATCATCGGATGATGGAAATATCCATATGACGACTGGATGGTCAGTGTAAGCCAATCGTTCAGGCGGATCAGGTAATCGCTGTACTCTTTTACATCTTGTGGTGTCAGCTGACCCTTGATATCTTGCGCGATCATATCGGTTACCATCGAGTTGCCGAACGACATGACGCTGATGCCGGGGGAATAATAGGGATCGGCAAATACGGCGGCTTCGCCAATACAAGCCCACCGATCCATGGAGAACACCTCACGGGATGAATAGCTGTAATTCTTCAACAATGAAAAATTGATCAACTCCTTTCCGATAACTTTCTCGGCGATGAAAGGCTCATTGTTCTTCAGCCACTCGATGGCTTTCTCCTTGGTGTTGAAGGTAGAGAAGTCGTGATATTTTTCTGCGGCCACAATACCGATACTGGTATAACCGCCCATCAACGG
>JBMOKS010000127.1:0-3369 GCA_049324355.1 Bacteroidota bacterium | reverse complement strand
GCAGAAGAACGGATACTATACAGTAGTCTTGGTGGAAAGGGAAAAGTTTTCATCAGCAACACACATTTCGACACAACCCGCGCTAACATTGAATTCACAGGAGCCACGGCAATTGATGTCATAACAGAAGAAACGATTGATTCCGACATTGATCTCCCCTTCAAGGGAAACATCGACACAGAAAAGCTTTTAACCATTATTAAGCAATACGGACCAGAGAATGTCGCTGCCATCATTATGACCGTAACAAATAACTCTTCGGGAGGACAACCGGTGAGCATGGATAATCTAAAATCGGTCAGAAAAATTTGCGATGACAACAAACTGATGCTCGTCATTGACGGTTGCCGAATAGCCGAAAACAGTTACTTCGTCAAACAGCGTGAAGAGAATTACAAAACCAGTTCATACGAAGCGATCGCGAAAGAAATGCTAAGACTTGGCGATGCCTTTGTGATGAGCGCAAAGAAAGACGGCTTAGTAAACATGGGTGGCCTGCTGGCGTTGACAGATGAAAATCTATTTCGTCACTGCACTAATCTTTTGATCATCTCAGAAGGCTTTACGACCTACGGAGGACTATCAGGGCGCGATATGGAAGCAATGGCAATTGGACTAAAAGAGGTTTTTGATCCCGATTACCTCCATTACCGTATCCGTAGCACTGCTTACCTAGGCGAGCATTTGAAAGAAAAAGGGATTCCGGTGGTGTGGCCTATTGGCGGGCATGCTGTCTACATTGATGCGAAGAAATTATACAACAAAATTCCGGTGGAAGAATTTCCGGGTCAGGTTCTCGTCTGTGATCTCTATCTCAAAGGAGGCGTTCGTTGTGTTGAAGTAGGCAGCGTGATGTTCGGAAAATACGATACAGACAAAAATTTCATTCCGGCCAGGCGCGAACTGGTGCGATTGGCCGTACCCCGCAGGGTCTACACTCAAAGCCACATCGATTATGTGCTGGATGTGTTTGATGACATTCTGCAAATGGCAGATAAAGAACGTGGCCTGCGGATCGTCTATGAACCGCCTTTTTTACGCCACTTCACAGCATCTTTTGAATGGTGTAAATAGAGAATGGATATAGGCGAGACCACGGAAAACCAAATTCAACAACGAAACTGTAACGATAGACTATGCGGAAGAAGAAACCTGACAGGCGCTCATGGGCTGAACCCTATAAAATGAAAATGGTGGAACTGCTGAAGATGACCACCAGGGCTCAGCGTGTTAAATATATTCGCGAGGCCGGTCACAACACTTTCCTGTTGCGCTCAGAAGACGTATATATTGACTTGCTGACCGACAGCGGCACAAATGCAATGAGTGACCGACAATGGTCGGCCTTTATGTTGGGCGACGAAGCTTACGCTGGCAGTAAAAGTTACTATAGCTTGGAACAAGCCATTCACAAGTTTTATGGTTATAAATATGTCATTCCAACACACCAAGGACGTGGCGCTGAAAATATTCTGTCTAAAATACTAATCCGTAAGGGTGACATTATTCCGGGAAATATGTACTTCACCACCACACGGCTTCATCAGGAACTTGCCGGTGGCGTCTTCCACGATATTATCATTGACGAAGCTCACGACCCAACAAGCGAATTTCCCTTTAAAGGAAACGTCGATTTGAACAAACTGGAATCTCTGGTGAAAAAGTACGGCTCAAAAAAAATTCCCTATGTCAGCATCGCCACGAATGTGAACATGGCGGGAGGTCAACCGATCAGCTTGCAAAATCTCAAGGCGTTGCGGGCATTCACCAGCGAACATGGCATCCGCATTATTCACGACATGACGAGAGTAGCTGAAAACGCCTATTTTATCCAGCAACGCGAAAAGGGGTATGAGAAAAAGACTGTTGGTGAAATAGTAAAAGAAATTTGCGCGTTCACAGATGGAGCTACTATGAGCGCCAAAAAAGATGCGTTGGTGAATATTGGCGGATTTATGGCCACCAATGATCCGCATGTCTTCGAAGAAGCCCGAAACCTGGTGGTCGTGTATGAAGGACTACATACGTACGGTGGATTAGCGGGCCGCGACATGGAAGCTATAGCTGTAGGCATCGAAGAAAGCGTGAACGACAAACACCAGCGAGCACGGATTGGACAGGTGGAATACTTGGGAGAAAAACTAATTTCATATGGAATACCCATTGTCAAACCCATCGGAGGTCATGGTGTTTTCGTAGATGCCAAAACGTTTCTTCCGCACCTTAGTCAGGATGAGTTTCCCGCGCAAACACTCGCTGCGCAGATATTCATCGACTCCGGCGTCCGCACGATGGAACGCGGGATCGTATCGGCCGGGCGAAAACCGACGGGCGAGAACTATTACCCCAAGCTCGAGCTTGTACGTTTTACTATCCCCCGAAGGGTTTATACACAAGCGCATATGGACGTGGTAGCCGAGTCGGTGGCAACGGTTTTTGAGAATCGAAAAAAGATCAAAGGCCTTAAGATGGTTTACGAACCCAAGTACCTGCGTTTCTTCCAGGCCAGGTTTGAACGCAAATCATAAGGATAAGATGGGGAAAACTTTGACCATGAAAATCAAACCCCATGCAAGGTCTGATGTTGTTTCGTGCTATTGACCACGCTGCTTATCCAATTGCTCCTCAATGACCCCGAGCATTGTCATCATGGTCGGGAAACCTACCGTTGGAAGCATGAGCAACGCAACTTGCTCCATATGTTCTTTGGATACCCCTGCTGCCGATGCTTTCCTGATGTGCGCTTTCAGAGCACTGTGAAACATATGACTACCGGAGATAGCCAGCTTAATGAGCGCGCGTTCGCGTTCATTCAACAGACTCTGCTGGTAAATGGCGTCGCCTAGTTTTTCATAGGCCTGACCTACTTCGGGAAATTTCTGAAGAAACTCCGAATAGAATTTTGGTGGCTTTGTGCTGATAGTTTTTTCCATAGATCATAAGCGTTTATTGTCTTCAAACATAATTCGCTGATAAGGGTCTGATCAAGGGTTGATTTCACGACGGGCTAATGCAATAGTATCGACTTCACACCGCTCGCACATATGATTTGAATCATAAAAAGATATGATTTGAGTCATATCCGGCGCTGCTATTTGCGCTTTACCTTCCAAACGGAAAAATGCATTAAACCGTAACGCTTATGGTTAACAAATCACGAATCAATGGATTGGTGCTTGCGGGAGGATCTAGTTCCGGGATGGGGATGGGTATTGACAAGCGTCTGATTAATTTCCATGGCGTGCCACAAGGCGAGTACTTATTCAATCTGTTGCAAAAGTACTGTGACCAAGTTTTTACTTCGTGCAACACGCACCAACAGGTGAGCCGATGCTTTAACCCCCTTCAGGATAGTTTTGAAATAAGAGG
>JBMOKS010000126.1:0-3379 GCA_049324355.1 Bacteroidota bacterium | reverse complement strand
GTCAAAGCCGCAACCGATGCTGCCGTCAGGGCTTCCATTTCCACACCTGTCTTGCCGGTGATATTGACTTGGGTGTCGATGATGATATCATAACCTTTTACCTTGATGCTGATGTCACAGTTTTCAAGCGCAAGGGGATGGCAAAAAGGAATAAGATCAGATGTTTTTTTCGATCCCGATACGCCGGCGATAATGGCGGTTTGAAACACGGGACCTTTCTTGGTGATCAACTCATCGTCGATCATCAAGTCGACGATATCCTTGCCCACCTGAACAACAGCCTGAGCCTTCGCTACACGTTTGGTGACCTTCTTATCAGAGACGTCGACCATCCGCGGGTTGCCACTTCGGTCGATGTGTGTAAATTGTTTTTTACTCATGTAACTTAGTGTCCGGTAAAGTTAAAAATTATTTCAAATGGTAAACGTTCAGGAAGCTGCAGACATCATCGGCAAGAATCTTTATAAGCCCATCGTCCAACCGGTGTCGTTGACGGAGGCTACGGGAAAAGTGCTGGCCGAGAATGTGGTTGCCGACAGGGATTTTCCACCTTTTAACCGCGTATCGATGGACGGGCTGGCGCTGCAGTACGACATCTGGAAGAATGGGCAGCGCGAGTTCCAGATGGAAGATATCCAGGCTGCGGGCGAACCTCAAAAGAAATTGAAAGACCCCCGGCATGGTATCGAGATCATGACCGGTGCCATTTTGCCCGAAGGAACCGATACCGTTATACGATATGAAGACCTGAACATCTCTGGCGGTGTGGCCAGCGTGATCACTGACGAGATACAATTGGGAATGAATGTTCATCGTCAGGGGCAAGACGCCACCAAAAATGAGCTGCTGCTCGAGCCCGGTATTATTTTATCGCCGGCCGAGATCGCCCTGCTCGCGTCGGTGGGTAAGGCGATCGTGAAGACGTATTCTTTTCCCCGCACGGCGATCGTGGCTAGTGGCGATGAGTTGGTGGAGATCAACCAGATTCCGCTGGCGCACCAGATCAGGAGGTCGAATACCTATGCTATCGAATCGGCCATGAAAATATTGGGTTGGAAGGGCACCCCGTTTCATATGCCTGATGTCCGGGAAATTTTACAACGATCATTAAAGCAAATAACGACCGACCACGATGTTATCATTTTGTCAGGCGGAGTTTCAAAAGGCAAGTTTGATTATATACCGGAAGTGCTCGAAGAGATCGGCATTCAAAAACTTTTCCATCAGGTAAGTCAGCGGCCGGGCAAACCCTTTTGGTTTGGCGTATCGGCTCAGGGTAAAGTCGTGTTTGCTTTGCCCGGAAACCCGGTTTCAACGTATATGTGTTTTTACCGCTATATAAGGCCCTGGCTCCTTCAAAGTCTTGGAGTGATACCCAAGCCGAGCTATGCTATCCTTGCGCGGGAGATCACATTCCAGCCCAAATTGACCTATTTTTTGCAGGTTCGTGTTGCTAATGAATCTGGCCAATTGGTGGCCTATCCGGATGCCGGGGGCGGCTCGGGCGATTTTGCCAATCTTAAAAAAGTAGACGGATTTTTGGAACTACCAATGGAAAAAACCGATTTCAAGGCCGGTGAAGCGTTTCCCTATATTCCTTTCCGGCTTTGATAAATTGAAGCTAAATTTGCAGCCTTTAAATCGAATCTGTACATGTTTGATAATTTAAGTCATAAACTGGAAAAGGCCTTTCAAACCCTGAAAGGACAAGGGAGTATCTCCGAGATCAATGTTGCGGCCACGGCCAAAGAAATCAGAAAAGCGTTGATCGACGCCGACGTTAATTTTAAAGTAGCTAAGGAAGTTACCGATGAAATAAAGCAAAAGGCGCTTGGGCAGAATGTGCTCACGGCCATATCGCCTGGTCAATTGCTGGTAAAGATCACCAACGACGAACTCACGGCGTTGATGGGTGGAACGAGCGAAGACATCAACATTCAGGGGAATCCTGCCATTATTCTGATAGCCGGTCTGCAAGGTTCCGGTAAAACTACATTTTCCGGAAAGCTGGCCAACTACCTGAAGAAACAAGGTCGTTCGGTGTTGCTTACGGCGTGTGATATTTATCGCCCTGCTGCGATCGACCAGTTGAAAGTATTAGGCGAACAGGTTGGTGTTGAGGTTTACGCCGAGCCCGACAACAAAGATGCAGTGAAGATCGCCAAAGCGGCGCTCGAGCATGCAAAGAAAAATAATCATCGCGTGGTGATCGTCGATACAGCCGGTCGCCTCGCTGTAGATGAAGAGATGATGAATGAGATTGCAAAATTGAAGCAAGCTCTTCAACCTGCAGAGACTTTGTTTGTCGTCGATTCGATGACAGGTCAGGATGCCGTGAATACGGCAAAAACTTTCAATGATCGGCTGGACTTCAACGGCGTAGTGCTCACCAAACTCGATGGTGATACACGCGGCGGTGCAGCGCTCTCAATCCGCAGGGTGGTAGAAAAACCCATTAAGTTCATCAGCACCGGCGAAAAGATGGAAGCCATTGATCGTTTCTATCCCGATCGTATGGCGAGCCGTATCCTCGGCATGGGTGACGTGGTATCTCTCGTGGAAAAAGCGCAGGAAGCGTTCGATGAAGAAGAGGCTGCGCGACTCAACAAGAAGATCAGAAAAAATCAGTTTGATTTTAATGACTTCCTTTCACAGCTTGAGCAAGTGAAGAAAATGGGCAACATGAAAGACCTGTTGGGCATGATACCTGGTATGGGTAAAGCCATGAAAGGGATGGACATCGACGACAATTCCTTCAAACCGGTGGAAGCTATCATTCGCTCGATGACATTTCAGGAGCGCGAGAATCCAGACCTCATCAACGGGAGTCGCAAGAATAGAATTGCAAAGGGCAGTGGCCGCTCGGTGCAGGAAGTTAACAACTTACTAAAGCAATTCAGCGACATGCGCAAGTTAATGAAGACCATGAATAAGATGGGAGGCGGTAAGCGTGCATTGTCAGCACTAAATCCGTTTGGCCGTTAGTTTTAACCGGTACCATAAATTATTCGGTATATTTAAAACCTTTCCAACCTTTGTTTCGTTCTAACTTTAGTTTACAGGTTAAATCTTATTTAAATATAAAACGCCCCCCGATTTTCGGGGGGCTTTTTACATTAGAACTTAACTCCTAAAAATAAAACTATGAGAAAAATCACAACCCTTTTTGTTGCCCTGGCCGCGAGTTTATTCATCATGCAATCATTTGCACAAGACAAGCCGGCAAGTCCGAAAGCAGAAGCCAATGGCACATTAGGAAATGCCAAAGTTAAGATCGTGTATTGTCAACCTTCAGCGCGCGGCCGCAAAATTATGGGTGGCCTCGTTCCATATGGCGAAGTGTGGAGAACAGGCGCCAACGAAGCAACAACGATCGAAT
>JBMOKS010000125.1:0-3386 GCA_049324355.1 Bacteroidota bacterium | reverse complement strand
TCTTCACCAGCGGAGAATAGAAACGGCTGGATGATTTGTAATCAGTGATATGAGATGAACCGTTGGAGCCATTGGTAGAGACAGCAACAGTTTCTGTCACCATGGGTTTCGTCTCCACTTTCTTGGTTTCAACCGAAGGAGCAGCAGGTGCTTTCACATCGTCGCCATCCGTGGTAATGATGGCAATGGCCTTACCCACTTTCACCACTTCGCCTTCTTTGGCCAGCACTTCTTTTAGCACCCCGGCGTGTGTAGAAGGCACTTCGGTATCTACTTTATCTGTTGCCACTTCGAGGACAGACTCATCCTGCTCGATCTTATCCCCAGGCTTCTTCAACCAATTGAGGATGGTAGCTTCCATAATACTTTCACCCATCTTGGGCATTACGAGTTCTACGAGTGCCATGTCTTTTTAAATTGAATCAGGCAAAGTTAAATAATTATGCTAACGATTTCGAAACGATTTCTGGAGTGTTTGAAAATAAGTGAAATTTTTAGGCCAGGCATGGAAAAGCAGAATGATGTTCTATTTTTTAACGCCCAGCGAAATAAATTCTGGGTATCCTGATGATTCCCATATTCTTGTTCTGTTTCGAGTTCGCTTGGGTATTTCGGCCTTAAAACCGGCTGCAGTTGTGCCCGTACACGCTGGTTAGGCTTTTTTTGGGGGCAAGTCGAAAGCCTTTGATGCATGATCGAAGTTGCCTTTGTGAGACCCATCGCAAAATGGCTTGTTGGCCGACCGGCCGCAGCGACATAGAGAAACGAGTTCGCGGCCCATCAGGCCATAGGTGTTGCCTTCCATGTCTACAATTTCAAAATCGCCTTCAACCCTCAGGGAGCCATTGCTGTTTACAGTTATTTTTGTTTTTGCCATGTTATAAAAATTGGCCTCAAGATAATTAAATTAATAAACGCCGTATGGGTAGGGTGCGAACGATCATTCCTTTTTGATGGCGAATTGAAATTCGCCTTCTGTCAGCTGGATCAGGTCGTAAGTTTGCCCTGTAAAAGTGTCTTCCATGATATCGCCGTCGTACTTCGTAACTGTGAGTGAAAAATAAACCGGGCCTTGTGAGTTATAAAATACGTTTTCATTCCAGATCACATCCAGAGACTGGTGGTTTAGTGTGGCGTTGGTCACCGCTGTGGGGCTTTGCGGCGTCACGAAGGCTTGTGGTACTTCAACAGTAAAAAGACAACGATCGATTTGTAAGCCGTTGCTCAAAGTATTGTGAACGATGACGGCCAGTCTTCCCTGGTGGGCATGAAGTTCGGAATCGATCCGGTAAAAATCGAGTTGAAATGGTTTGCCATTGATTTTGAATTTTAGAACATCGTTGGTAACGGGCCTGTTGTGCTTAACGCATCGGCAGCGATGCTTTTCTGTGATGATCGCCGAGCTGAGTTTCACTACATGGTCGATGTTGTCAATATATGTTGCATACGACCGGATCTGTGGTGACTCGACCCAGGCCGGTGTGTCTGACCAGTAGCGGGCTCCGGGCGTGATGTTGAATCCGGTTTTATTCACCATAGCGTCGTAGCTTTTTGACGGATCGCCTTCCAGGGATGAATATTTAAGATATCCCCCGAAGTGAAGACTTACATTATCCCAATCGCCGGCGGAAGGGAGAGACCAACCATCCGGGCAGGCATTTAAGGCTTGTTGGTAAGTATAGGTGAGCGCGCCGTAATGCAGATCTTCCATCATCCATTCTGTTCCATTGATATTAACGGTAACGTACTTGGAATTATCTCTGGGATCGATGAAAGAACCAAACCGGTTGTCTTCTTCACGGCATGCGAGAACATCACCGCCAAAACGATCATGCGGGTAATGCGACCTTTCATGATCGAATTTACAAAATCCGCAACTTGGAATATTCACGCAGGTCGCACTTGCTTGGAATGCAAACTAGCCAATATTTTAGTTGGCGTTCACCTTAAAATGAAATTCACCCTCGGTGTGTTGCAGATCGGGGGTCTGTCCGGTAAATGTGCCCTCGATGATTTTGCCATCATAGAATGTGACGGTAAGATTTATCGGCACATCGGGCAATGTTGTACTTTGCAACTGATGATTCAGGGTAGCCTCAACACCTTCTTGGGGGTTTTCTGTGGCAATATTGGCAGATGGAAGTTTTACCCCGAAGAGGCAGCGATCCAACACGCCACCCCGATTGAGGTTGTTGTGTATAAGTAACAAAAGTTGCCCCCTGACGGTTACGGGTTCAAAATCTATTCGATAAAAGTTGTATTCATGGAGTTCATCGCCAATTCGAAAACGAAGATAGTCGTCGGCCTGAGGCTTTGGTTTATTAATACACCGGCAAACATATTTTACTATTGCACCGCCTTTGCGAATTTCTGCGGTTACGGTGCCATCATTCAAATAGATCCGGTACGAACCTGATTCAGGATTTGTTCCCCACGTTGGCGTACTGGTCTGATAGAATTGATCCGCACCCATAAACGGCTTGCTTCCCCTTGCCACACCGAAAAAACCCTTAGTTGGATCGCCTTGGTTGTTGCCGTTTTCATCCTTATAACCTCCGAAATGACCGAATAGATTTTTCCAGTCGTCAAGCGATGGAACAGTCCAGCCTTCGGGACAATAGTTTAAGGATTGCTGATAACTGTAGATCGGTGCTCCGAACGAATTATAGGAGGTGGCTTTGTAACGTAGGTTTTGAGCCATCCAAACGGTGCCGTTAATAGACACGGTTTCATAAGTATTGTTGTCACGTGGATCGACAAAGCTGCCAAACGTAATTCCCGGTTCTCCTCCTGCTTCTTTACAGGTTGAAAGCAACATCAGCGCACCAACGAGAATAAGGGGTAAGTATTTCATGGGCACGAAACTACTAAATCGGACTGAGCTATCACTACTTTGGCAAACTTATTCGTATCAGGTTCAGTGCCGCCGTTGAAGCCAGCCTGATGTTCACCATTCTGTCTTTAGAAAGCTGAAGTTTTTTGGTCACGGTCTGATGTTTATCCGAGTATGCTATCCACACGGTTCCCACGGGTTTTTCGGGTGTGCCACCGCCTGGTCCCGCCACGCCGCTGGTTGCTACACCGATGTCGGTATTGAATTTAGTGCGTACAAGGTTGGCCATTTCGGCGATGGAGGCTTCGCTTACGGCGCCGTGCTTTTCCAGTGTTTCCGCATTCATGCCGAGTTGTTCCTTTTTTATTTCGTATGAATATGGGATGATGCTGCCCTGAAAGTATTCGGAGCTTCCGGGTACACTGGTGATGAGGTGTGATAAGAATCCGCCAGTGCAGCTTTCGGCTGTGGCCAGAGTAAGTTTCCTTTCGCGTAAGATTTTTCCGATCACCACTTCAAGGGGATCGTCGTCGTAACCGAAAATATACTCTTC
>JBMOKS010000124.1:0-3390 GCA_049324355.1 Bacteroidota bacterium | reverse complement strand
CGAGTTTTACAACCACGGTTCGCCGAATGCAAACTCATGGACGAGAGAGAACAGCACGGGTAATAACTTTTTGGCCAATGGAGGAACTGAATTGAACACAACTTCAAGTCTGTACGATTTAGACTTCAGAAATTTTGATCCGATCCTTGGCAGAATGCACCAGGTAGACCCTATGGCAGATAAGTATGGATCGGCTACGCCGTATAACTTTTCTTTCAATAACCCTGTGTCACTCAATGATCCGAGTGGTGCTGATCCGTTTGTGAGGGATGATTATTGGAGAGAGATTGAAATGCAGCAACGAAACTATCGTAAATTGGGAGATGCTGTTACTAACCAGATACGCAGTTCTATGAGTTCCACTCATGTGACCCACATCACTCCCGGCTCAGGAGGCAATTGGGCCGATGGCATTTATTATAGCGATTGGTCTTTGCACGGCGGAAGCCAGATGTACCGGAATGGATTAGCAGCGGGGTTGATTGATGTTGGCGGTAAGTTGTATGCGGTTGGGCCTGATGGAGAATTGACAGAGGCAAAGGAGGAAAATGGAGAGCTTGGATACTACGAAACCTACAACGACGTAGATAACTCACAAACATATGTAAATAATGGTGTTACATATCGTGGAGTGCCCGTTGTTGGGACGAGGTTTGTGAAGGTTCAGCAGGGACAAGGTGTGGTTCTGAACTTCACGAGTGGTTTTTATAAAAAGCAAGTAGAAGCTAACGGATGGCATGTAATCAATGCTAATAGCCTTGAATCTGCGTTAGAGCAGATAAGCAAATACACGGCAGCCGGTAATAACATCGCTAATCTTGTAATACATTCTCACGGAGCGGGAGGAAGGCAATTACATTTAGGTCTCAATACACTTGATGCCGCTCATTATAAGACTAAGAAGCTTCAACGTGAGGTCGTTATGCTTAATGATATCTTGAGCCAAGTTGCATCGAATGGCAACGTCGTTTTTACAGGATGCGGCGCTGGAAATGGCCTAGCGACGGCGATGTCCACCAATATTAGATGTGATATTAATGTTTACATGAATATTGACCAATCCCGTGGACTAAATTTCCAAGGAAAGGAAACTTTTATGATGAATACCTTTTACTTGGGTGGAAAGAATCCAAATTGGATCAACCTACAAACTGGCGCAGACAGGCACAAAATTTCTGTGAATTCAAATGGAAAAATAATTATAAAGTGATAAAAATATGTTCGAAGTATATTTTCAGTCTTCCAAGTTTTGCCGCATAGTTATTGTCATTGCGCTAACGCTATTTTGCTTGCTTGACACCGTGGGGCTCAAAGCTCAATCAAAAAATAATGCTCCTGATCTTGGTGAATTCCTAGCCAAGCTTCGTACGATCAGCCCTGTCAAGGATCAGGTCACATACGAAACTTTTTCCAACTTTGATTTCACGCTATTTAAACCCGCTCCTTTAAATGTCGGAGCTAGTCCGTACCGTTATGTTGTTGGGTCAACACGCGATAAGCAGATACGGTCTGTTTCATTTTTTTTCAATGACAATTTTATGGGAAAGATGAACGTCTATGATTTTTCGACAAGCAGGATTTTAACCTTTCAAACAGATTCTGTTCTTAATCCTTCAACTACCTTTTCAGTATTTTGCATTTCCGAGGAAAATCGTTTTGCCTTTTATCTAAACAAACCTTTCCAATACTATTACGACTATAAACCTACTGATATCGCAGCCATTCAGATTTTACGAGAGGATTTTTTTCCGGTCTACATCCTTACAATAAAGGACAATCTCATTAGAATTGTTTCTGAAGTCAGCTATGTAAATGGTGCTTCGAAATCGGTTGATTCTGTGAACATTATGTTCGTGTTTAATCCTCAAGCACAAAGCAAACTTATGATTCGAGATCAATGCAAATTCATCGATGAAGAATTGCATTATATACCTAGAGCTGATTTTGTAGTTAATCTACGTCCCAAATCCTCGGGTGATGGAATTCCTTTGTGGTTGCAAGGAAAGATATACATTGATGAATGAAATGGAGGAACTGAATTGAATTCCACTTCAAGTCTCTACGATCTTGATTTCAGGAATTTCGATCCGGTGTTGGGAAGAATGCACCAGGTAGACCCGATGGCAGGTAAGTATGGATCCACTACACCATATAACTTTTCTTTCAATAATCCTGTGTCACTGAATGATCCGAGTGGCGCTGATCCGTTTGCAAGGGATGATTTCTGGCGTGAAGCCGATATGCAAAACAGGACAATGCTCAACATGGGCACTCCTTGCAACTGCAGCAATAATTTAGTAGTACTCAATAGAACTCATATTACCCCGGGCTCCGCAGGTGACTGGATGAACGGCAATCGCTCTATGAGAGCAAATTTTGCCTTGATGTCGAGAAGCACTTTTGAGGATTTTTATAACATAGATCTGGATAATCCGGAAGACAGGCAGAAAGTAGCGGAATCTTTGGCATTAACGCCTCGGGCTGCAGCTCAGTTTCTTGCCCGTCTGATCGAAGGAGCCTCTCTTTCTTCAACTGGACGATATGTTGAGATTCCTAGTTATAGACTTATGTATAAAGAGGGTAATCAATTAAAATATCGTGCGTTACCTTCGACTTGGCTGCCAGTGGGGGATATTTTTGCAATCGCAACGGCCAATGTTAACGAAGATCAATTATTGGTAGACAATTTTGGGCAGCTGTTGAATGTAGCAGGTGTGTTTTGGGGAGGATCGGAACTAGCTCTTCAAACTCTTCGGCAAAATAATGCTGGTTCTTGGATAGCGAAAAATGTTGGATTTGGATTCGGTACACAAAGACATGCAGCAGCATTGAAAGGTACATTTGGCGTGACAAAAAATGTGGCCGCAAAGCTTGGAACTTTAGGCTACGGATTATCAGCGGTAATGTATATCAATGCAGTGATGGGAAATAAAAAAGTTTCAACAGCTTCTCATGTCAATTTTGGTGTATCAACTATTCTTTACGGGGCCGCTTTCTTTACAGCGGGGACTGTTGCAGCTCCGTTTGTCGCAGGGGCCGCTTTAATTTATGGTGTAGGACAGTTGGGTTCTTGGCTTTACAATGGAAAAACCTTAGAAGATAACATCATAGGGAATTGAAGATGAATGTCAACTTTTATGATCTCGTGTTTTTTTGTTACTATACTCTTTTCAAGGTGATAAAAAGAAGGGAGAATATTGATCACACACTTGCCAGTGGTTTTCTTGCTGTAACTGTCTCTTTTAACATACTTACAGTTTTGATATTAACAAATATCCTCCAAATCCTTAAGCACAAAGTAGGTATCACTATTCCAATTCTTACGTTGTTCATCGTCAGCTTTTATTTAAATCAATTTTACTTCATTCAAAGCAAGAGATACATTGGAAT
>JBMOKS010000123.1:7433-31258 GCA_049324355.1 Bacteroidota bacterium | reverse complement strand
TCGATGAAGCCGAAAAGCAAGGTTATCGGGAAATTCAACCTCCCATTGTCGTGAATGAAGCATCTGGCTATGGCACAGGTCAACTGCCCGACAAAGAAGGACAAATGTACCATGTCACCGCCGACAACCTCTACCTTATTCCAACGGCAGAGGTTCCGATCACCAACCTTTATCGCGACGTGATCTTAAGCGATGAAGAATTGCCGGTAAAAAATGTTGGCTTCACACCTTGTTTTCGTCGCGAAGCCGGAAGCTGGGGCGCCCATGTGCGCGGCTTGAATCGCCTGCATCAGTTCGACAAAGTAGAAATCGTTCAGATCAGGAGAGCCGAAGAGTCTTACCAGGCATTAAACGAAATGTGCGCCTACGTGCAAAGCCTGTTAGAAAAGCTCGAGCTACCCTATCGTAAACTATTACTCTGTGGCGGTGATATGGGAGTAAATTCTGCGCTCACCTACGATATGGAAGTATATGCAGCCGCACAGCAACGTTGGCTAGAGGTGAGCTCAGTCAGCAACTTTGAAACGTTTCAGGCCAATCGTTTGAAACTTCGATACAAGAACAAAGAAGGCAAAACGCAACTTCTGCATACCCTCAATGGCAGCGCCCTGGCCCTTCCCCGGATAGTGGCCGGCATTCTGGAGAACAACCAGACGAAAGATGGCATTCGGATCCCCCAAGTGTTGGTACCGTATACGAAGTTTGACCTGATCAAATAGTTAACTCCGCAATCGTTTTAACCACTTATCAAAGTCGCCTTGTCGTCTTGTATGGATACGTATATTTTAGAATTTGAAATGATCTGAATTCTAAAAATCTAATCCTCATGATGAAGACCTTGTCCATAATAACCATTGCTGTTTCCGCAGCATTGGTGCTGACTTGCAACAGTCAGCAGGAAAAAGCAGCGGCCGGAAAATACCCCATGACTAAAAAAGTAGATACCGTAGACACCTACTTTGGCGAAAAAGTAAGTGACCCGTATCGTTGGCTGGAAAATGACACCACGCAAGAAACTGCTGAGTGGGTAAAGGCCGAAAATGAAGTGACTTTCGCCTATCTGAAAAATATTTCCTATCGCGATAAGATTCAAAAACGCCTGGAAGATGTTTATAACTACGAACGTCTCAGCGCCCCCTTTAAAGAAGGAGACTACTATTACTTCTATAAGAACGATGGGCTTCAGAATCACAGCGTCTTATATCGCAAAAGGGGTATGAACGGAACACCTGAGATCTTTCTCGACCCCAACGGTTTTTCGAAAGATGGCACTACCGGACTCGCCGGAATTTCTTTCACGAAGGATGGTTCCCTGGCCTCTTACATGATCTCCGAAGGTGGATCAGACTGGCGTAAGGTTATCGTGATCAAAACTGAAAATAAAAATGTTGTGGAAGACACTTTGCGCGACGTAAAATTCAGCGGCACAGCCTGGAAAGGCAACGAAGGGTTTTACTACAGCAGCTACGACAAGCCGAAAGGCAGCGAACTGTCGGCGAAGACCCAATACCACAAGTTGTACTATCATAAACTTGGAACGCCACAGAAAGAAGACAAACTTATTTTTGGCGGCGAACAAACGCCGCGACGATATGTAGGCGCTTACCTCACGGAAGACGAACGTTTTCTCGTAGTCACAGCATCTACCAGCACCACTGGTAACGAGTTGTATGTTCAAGATCTTAAGGATCCAAAGAGCAAGCTGGTTGCTCTGGTCAATAATTTCGATAACGATCATTATGTGATGATGAACGAAGGCACGCGTTTGCTGATCCATACTAACATGAACGCCCCTAACAACAGAATTGTGGAAGTAGATTTTACGAATCCGACACCGACTAACTGGAAAGATGTTATACCCGAAACAGAATATGTGTTAACTGCCGGAACTGCCGGCGACAAGATCTTCGCCGAATATATGGTGGATGTTAAGAGTCTGATCAAACAATACGATTTGAAGGGCAAGCTGGAGCGGGAAGTAGAGCTTCCGGGCATTGGCTCCGCCAACGGTTTCGGCGGAAAGAAAGAAGACAAAGAGATCTATTACACATTCACGTCATTCACCTATCCTACCACTATTTTCAAATACGACATCGCCACGGGCAAATCTACATTATATGAAAAACCAAAAGTAGATTTCAATCCCGACGACTACGAAACGAAACAGGTGTTTTATCAAAGTAAAGATGGCACCAAGATCCCGATGTTCATTGTGCACAAGAAGGGGATTGAGCTGAATGGGAAAAATGCGACATGGCTTTATGCTTATGGTGGATTCAATATCAGTTTAACGCCGGGCTTCAGCACTTCACGTATCGTGTGGCTGGAGAATGGCGGCATTTTTGCTCAACCCAATTTGCGCGGTGGCGGCGAGTATGGTGAAAAATGGCACGTGGCTGGCACTAAGTTGAACAAGCAAAATGTATTTGACGATTTCATCGCCGCGGGTGAATACCTGATCAAAGAGAAATACACATCAAGCGACTACCTGGCGATTGCCGGAGGTTCGAATGGCGGGCTGCTTGTAGGCGCCACGATGACACAACGACCTGAACTGGCACGCGTCGCGTTCCCGGCCGTAGGTGTTATGGACATGCTTCGTTATCACAAGTTTACCGCTGGGGCAGGCTGGGCTTACGATTACGGAACTTCGGAAGAATCGAAAGAGATGTTTGAATATCTCCGGAAATATTCGCCTGTACATGCATTGAAACCCGGAGTATCATACCCTGCGACATTAGTAACCACTGCCGATCACGACGATCGTGTTGTGCCTGCGCACTCGTTCAAGTTCGCCGCTACGCTGCAAGAGCATCATACCGGTAACACACCGGTGCTGATCCGCATCGAAACCAAATCGGGCCACGGATCATCCAACTTGAAGAAAGCTCTCGAGGCCACGGCAGACCAGTATGCTTTCGCCTGGTACAATATGGGCGTACTACCACCACTGGCAAAAGACGGTATGTAATTCTATTTACGAATGACGAGCGACGAATTTTGTCACTCGTCATTCTCTTCATTATCTTTAAATCTTATGAAAATCCGCGAAGGAAAAAAGAGCGATCTGCCCCGCGTGCTGGAACTGATCCGAGAATTGGCCGAATACGAGCGGGCGCCGCATGAAGTGATCAACACCGTGGCGTTGATGGAAAAAGATGGTTTTGGGGCCAACCCGGTCTTTGGCTTCTTCGTGGCCGAGAACAGCAATGGCATTGTTGGGATCGCCATTTATTACTGGCGATATTCTACCTGGAAAGGAAAGCGACTTTATCTCGAAGATATCGTGGTAACAGAAAAAGAACGCGGAGCCGGAATCGGCAAATTACTTTTCGACCGTACCATGCAAAAAGCTCTGGATGAAAATTGCAGCGGCATGATGTGGCAAGTACTGGACTGGAACGAGCCGGCCATTAAATTTTACAAAAAGTATGGAGCCTCCATGGGGCAGGAGTGGATCAATTGCAACCTGGAAGCCGATCAGATCAAAAAAATTCTGCAGGGTTAAAATTCAACATCTACAATTGCCTTTAGCGGAATTGCAGCGCCACCTTTGATCACTACAAAGTCATCGGCAAAATCGATGAGATCTGAAAATGTTTCGATGACCTCACCATTGTCAAGCTTGATGACGATGCCGATATCCTGATGTTCGGTGTTACTGAGTACTACAGCATTGATCAGTTTGTGAATTCGTTGCGACCGGTCTTCCTCCAATTGCAAAGCGTCGTCTTGGGTGAAATGATAGCGGTTGACGTCTTCAGGGTTGATTTTGCGCACGTTCATAGCATTGAAAGTTTGGTTTTCAATTAAAGCCGGGAGAATGCAATGGGGAACAATTATAAAACGAATAGCGCAATACTTTTGTTCACACTTCTTCCAAAAGCGTGCTGAAGGCAACGTGTTTGTTTAAAAATCGCTGGCGGTGCTTCTCCATGAGTGCGGGCGCAAAAACTTCCAGGTATTGCACAACCTGCTCAATCGTGTTAGCAAAATGCTGAACGCTGTAAGAAACACTGTCTTCCGCTTGGTCGTGCAAAACCTTATAAATTTTCGATTCCACAAACATTCCTGTGTTGTGTACGGCAGGAAGATGATTTTCCCGCATCCATACGAGCCATTCTTGCTCTATATCCCGGTCGATTCCGATGGTTACATTGTAGAGAAACATCTTCAAAAATAGCCTTCTTTTAAAGCCGGGTGAAGTATTCGTTTAAACTTTTTGCTTTTAGTCTGAATCAGTTGATCTCGAGAACAGTGTACTTCACATTATTAAAAGTAAAAAACTGTCCGCTCTTCAATCCCATGAGCCTTAGACCGATCGGCGAGGCGGGAGAAATGATAGCGTAAGGCTTTCCATCGACGTTAACAGGACCAATACTAATCGCAATGAAATAACTCGCCCGGTCGGTAATCACCAAACTTCCCCATGCAGCGGCAACGCCAGGCGGCGAAATCATGATCTGGTCGAGCGTCGCCTTCAGCTTCATACTTTCTGCCAACTGCACTGTGTTTTTTTCGATTTCGAGCTGCGCCATGGCTCGGCCTGTTTCGTACTTATCGCCTGCGCTACTTTTTGTTTCTTCGTTGGCCGACGCTTGAGCCGCCGCAATAGCTTGCTGAGCCGTGTGAATTCGCTGGTTGATATGCTCGTAGCACAACCGCAGCAGTTGTTCTTTGATGGCGCTCATCACAATTTCAACTGAATACCAATCCTGCCAAGCAGTCCTGCTATGAAAACCACCAGCAACGCAAAGGTGAACGACTTAATCAGTCCTGTCATGCCGGTTAGCATCTCCTCTGGAAAATTGAAGCCAACAAGGGCAACAAATGCATAAGCAAAATACGGAATGAGATAGCACAGCAATGTGTTAGTGCCCGCGGGTTTCAAAAATGCAAACCAATTGGCTTTTCCTTTGGCGTCAGCTATCCAATAGATCAAAACAAAAGAAAAGATCGTGATGGCGCTACAGATCAAGACCCACGCGGGTGTAGCCCTGATCTTGGAGATACCCCAAAACGTGCGCGTATAAAATCCCAGAATTAACAATACTATCGCCATGAGCGTCATGACCAACAGCATTTTGCTTTGACTCCCGGCATTTTTGTAATGCAGGTAGACCATAGCGATGATCACTCCGCCCGTTGTTAACGCGGGCAATGCCCCCTCACCGATGGGCGACAGTATAGTTTTCAAAAAATCTGATGTGATCAGTCCGGCATGCGCCGATGCACTGGTGATGATAAAGTACAACCACATGGCACTCAACCCATAGATGGTCTTGCCAAGGTATGTGTAAAGAATACCGGTTATCAGGTAAGCCCAACCAATCAGTCCTAAAATTCCCCACCAGTAAGTGCTGAAGCGATGGATGCTATCACCTTCACCACCCCTGTACATAAACGCAAGTGTCAACAGGATCACGATGCCGGCAGTTTTTGCGCTTCGGACGAGCCATCGGTTGGCGGTGGATGGATAAGCGTTCCAGATCAAAATAAAAGCTAAACAACATAAGCTGTTCCAGAGCAGTCGGTGCATACCGGTGGCCTGTTCGTTGATATTCTCACCGTTGACGAGAAACAATCCCATCACCAGCAAGGCTATTGCGCGAACAACGATATGGGAAATAATTTGGAAGTCGGTGTCACCTTTTTTCCTGCGGTTGTTCACTGCAAAGGGAATAGACAATCCAACGATAAACAAAAATGCGGGAAACACCACGTCGGCCATTCCCATTCCATCTTCCTCGGCGGCAGTGTGTTCCAGCCATTCGGGAATACCTTCGAGCGACCACAGATCGTTCACAAAGATCATGAGCACCATGGTGAGCGCTCTGAGTATATCTATTGAAGCGATGCGCGATGGTACTCCTGCCGATGTCATTGGTCTACGCGGGTTGATTAACGTAATCTTCCAAATATTTAAAATGTTGAGTTAAAGCACCGTTCTCAGTGATGGTCGCCCTTTCGATCACTTCGTCTTTGTCTTCATTGATCAACAAAGGCAAAATACGGTCGATCAGGTCTCTGCCAAACTCTTCCGAGGCGCTCCGAGGTAACTCACACGGCAAATTATCTATGGCTTGTACGGTGACAAACTTAGGATTACTCAGCGCAGGCTGCACAGAGTCCGTTGCCGGATCATAGTCGTATATGGGATCAAGAATGGTACTGGCCTTTTTAGTGCTCGGTATCGATCCTTCGATATCGCAAGTGATATCGGAAATAACTTTGATCTTAAAATCGGGCGAAAGCATGTCTTCTCTGGTGAATAACACCGGTGCCTTCGGATTCCAATACGCGCCGGCCATCAGGATATCCGCCACCTTGGTATACTCCCGAAAATAAGAATCGTATTTCTCAGGATGCTGATGGAATTCTTCCCGGTTAAAATGTCCACCTTCCTTGCGTGAGTGATATTCGGCGCTGCTCAATTGCACATAGACGGGCTCATCAAACTGCTTATGAAGAAAATCGTGCGCGTTCACTTTACGAATGCCCGCGCTGTCGAGCGTTTCCATCGAGCCTTTGCCCACGCGCCCGGCGCCTGTAAGAATGATCTTCACCGGTGGAAGTTTTACTTTTCGAAGCTCGAGTTTCAGATCATTGACATCGAAGCATTCGTGTGCCCGACGAATGTCGAATTTCTTAAATCGTTTACCGTACGTCCAGAGTCCGTTATAGGCGCCCACAATACCCGCATACCTGCCAAAAGCCACGAGTCGGTTTCCAACTTTGTCTTTCAACGCCTCGTAGTCGATCATACGAATTTTTTTCTTCAGGATCTCCTGCAGCAGTTTGCGGTTATAGGGTTGTTTTTTGATGGTATGCGAAAAGAACAAATACGTTTTGTTAGGGATGAGCTGATCGATCGGCACCTCTTTTATTCCCATCAGAATATCGCAATGACTCATATTTGTAGCGATTTCGATATCCAGCTCGCTGTATTCTTCATCTTTGAAGCATCTTACAGGGCTTTTCTGGCAAACAACTTTGACATGAGGAAAGCGCTGCTCGATCTCTTCGGTCTGCAGGGGTGTAAAGGGAACTCGCTTATCGGGAGGGGTTTTGCCCTCGCGAATAATGCCAATCTTATGAGGATTCATGTTTAGGATTTGGCCCCAAATCAATGAGCAAATGACTCATTGTGCAAATTTTTCAATGTATTTTTTCAGCGATCGCTGGCACATTGATTCGTTAGTCCTCAAATAATCCCCCAAGAAGAGAAGCGCCTTCTTTGCCGCTATTTCTGCCGTACGGCGCAAGCGCTTGCACGAGTTTGCGAATCGGCATGGACTGCAACCACACTTTACCGGTTCCGCGAAGCGTAGCCAAAAATATTCCTTCTCCACCAAAGATCATCGAGCGAAGCCCGCCGGAGGTTTGAACATCGAAATCGATTTGCGACTCAAATGCTACTACACAGCCCGTGTCCACGCGCAACATTTCGTTGTTCAACGTGCGTTCGATCACCGTTCCGCCAGCGTGCACAAAAGCCTTTCCGTCGCCCTGAAGTTTTTGCAAAATGAAGCCTTCGCCGCCCACCAGGCCAGAGCCGATCTTTCGATTGAATGTGATCGATACTTTGGTACCAAACGCAGCACAAAGAAATCCGTCTTTTTGCACGATCAGCTCATTGCCTGGACTTTGCGCCAGGTCTATCGGGATAACAGTGCCAGGGTAAGGTGCTGAGAAACCTACCTTAGCTTTTTTGTTGCCTTGATTTGTGAAGTGCGTCATGAATAATGACTCGCCGGTCAGTATGCGGCTTCCGGCCGAAAGCAGTTTATCAAACAAACCCTGCTTGGGGTTCGAGCCATCGCCCATTTTGGCTTCGAAGGTGATGCCATCTTCCATAAAAAGCATAGCGCCAGCTTCGGCAATGACGGTTTCCATCGGATCGAGCTCGACCTCTACAATCTGGATACTTTCACCTTTGATCTGATAATCGATAACGTGGGATTGATTCATAAACTGTTTTATTTTTTATAGTACTTAAATACGGGATATTCAACCGACTTGTTGTTGATACCCTGCCTTTCAAGATATTCATCGAAAAAATTCCAGGTCACCAGGCCGTCGTCAGATTGGGGTTCCAACAAATAAAAAATGAAATTAGCGAGCGGCTGCGCCAGATCTACCACGTAATCCCCTTTCTTAAATTTTTTGGTGGCCATAGTAAAACGCCCTTTTGCTGTGGCCATAAAATGACCCTCAAACTTGCGTTTCGAGTGTTGTAAAGTATCGACAATAAAGCGCTCACCGCTAAATGACTGGCCCTTCGAAAGTTTTTCTACCTTCACACCATGTTTCTTTAGATGTTCGGCCACCATGCTGAGTTCGGCAGGAAAAACATACCCGCGCGGCAATGTGCTCTCTACCGTCGCTTGGAACTCGCCGTGATACAGAACATCATTGTACGTCACCACCCTGCCCGTGCGAAGATATTCGGCTGATCCGTCTGGCTTCTTCGTTTGTACATAATCATATGTTTTGAATCCGTTCAGCTTTTCGCTAGGCACCATTTTGAAGCGCACGCCTTTTTTAATTTTTCCCGATCCCTCTACAACATTTTTGATGGCAGCTTCTTCGGCTTTTTGATTTACCGATAAAATTTCGGCAGCATGTTTATTCGTGTAGTCGAGGATCTCGGTGACAAAGCTATAGGTTGAATGAATGCGCTGATAGAACCGCTCGTGCGCAAAAGCCTCACTCAAGATGCCCATACGGTTTCGAAGACTGAATTGGTTGATGAGATAACGCGGATGATGATTGTAGGTATAAAAATTCCTCGGAGGCCAACCTTGTCCCAGGTCGTAATCTCCATAGGGACCGGTGTAAATGCTGTAGTTCGTTATCATGGATTGAACAATACTTTTGATCATGGAGTTCTTGTTGTACTCATACGTGCTCGCTTCTCCCGCATAGTGATAGCTTGGTGCCCATGTAAGAGGGTAAGCGTGCCACGTGCCGTTGGTAGTGTGAAGGTCTGCAAATACCTGCGGGTCCCATTTCGTGATGATGTTGGTGAACAAGCCTTGTGTTTCCATGGCTTCCATCTTCACACCATCACGATTTAGGTCAAGGCCCTGACTGTTTTCACGAATACCCACTTCCAACGGACTATCTTCCTGCGAGGGCCTGCGACCTTTTTCCATTTTGTCGTTGCTGTCAGTATTATAGATCGGCGCAAATAAAATGATCTGGTTTTGAAGCAGGTCTTTTTTATCACCCAACAACACATCGCGTACCATCATCATGACCACTTCTTTGCCTTCTACCTCGCCCGCGTGAATGTTTCCCTGGATGTAGATCACCGGCTTGCCCGATGCCTTGGCTTGCTCCGGCGTCTTTACTAAAGGATCAGCCAGCACCAAAACAGGAATGTCTTTGCCTTCCGGGCTTTTTCCCATAGAGATCAGATGAATGTTGCTCGACTTATCTTTAATAACGTTGATAAACCGCATCACATCATCGTAGGTAGAAGTTCTTACAAAGTTCGATTGTTCGGGCGTAAGGATCAGTTCCGGGGGCCAGACCTGCTGTGCCTGAGCAAAAAAAGAAAAGCCCACCAGGGCCAGCGTCATGATTGTAAACTGTGCTCGCATGTTTGTTAGTTTGGGCTTGAATATAAACGCCCTTGAGCTGCGGGGGAAATTATTTGTTACTAGTTCGGATTTGAGTTCTGGCAACGGTCGGAACAGGGTCTGGCCTCAAGCTGCGGGCTCCAAGGTCTGATTGTGTTTAGCGATAACCGGGCATGGGTGGCATGCGTCACAAAGGAATCTTCTGGATTCTTTTCTCCTTTACGCACAGCAGGAAGGGTTAAACTTCGAGATCTCGTACCTTGCCTACCGGAGGCAGGCTAAAGGGCAACAGATTCGACATTCCTTGTTCGATGATCAAGAAGCTATTTATCTTTTTTCTTCTTCTTTCCCTTCATCTCATCATAGTCTTCTCGCTCGGCGAGTTTTTTGTCTTCTACATTTTTATTGAGAAACTCATTGAGTTTCTCAATGTTCATGTTCGACTTGATCTCGCCGAAAGAGTCGATGGTGATGTCAAATCCTTCGAGTTCTTTGTGAACTTTGGGCTTGGGTTTGCCCTTTTTGGATGATTCGCGCTTTGCCATAGTATTACCTACGCAACTTTCACTTTTAGGGTTTTTAAAGCGTGGTCTATTCTCTTTACGGTTTCGTCTTTGCCGATGATTTCCATGACCAGCATCAGATCCGGTCCGCCGGCCCCGCCAGTTAACGAGAGCCTCAAAGCCTGAAGTATCTTCCCGGTGCCAATGCCCAGCGACGCTGTGACCTGCTCAAGTGTTGCTTTGGCTACCGCCGCATCAATGGCCCCAAGTTTCGACATTTCATCGCGGTAGGCCGATAAAACTTTTACTGCATCGTCGTTCCACTTTTTACTGGCAACGCCCTCGTCATAAGCCGTGGGCGCGAAAAAGAAAAATTTACCTTGCTCCCAAATGTCTTTCGGAAACGTAATGCGGTCTTTCATGACGGCCGCAATTCTCTCGGCTTTTTCAGGCGCGCATTGAATGTTCTCCTTTTTCAATGATTCCTGCAAATAACCTCCCAGTACGCTGTCACTTTTGCTTCGTAAATATTGCTGGTTGAACCATTGTGCTTTTTGGATATCGAATTTTGCACCTGCTTTGCCGATCCGCTCAATAGAAAAAGCTTTGATCAATTCATCCATCGAAAATATCTCTTGTTCGGTGCCTGGGTTCCACCCCAGAAAAGCAAGAAAGTTTATCAGCGCGTCGGGCAGATAGCCAGCTTCTTTGTAGCCAATAGCCACTTCACCTGTTTCGGGATCTTTCCAGGTGAGCGGAAAGATCGGGAAGCCCAACTGGTCGGCGGCCCGCTTGCTGAGTTTACCGTTGCCGTCGGGTTTAAGCAATAGCGGAAGGTGGGCAAACTGAGGCATCTCTTTCTCCCAACCCAAATATTTGTATAACAACACGTGCAGTGGCGCCGAAGGCAGCCACTCTTCCCCGCGAATGACGTGTGAAATTTTCATGAGATAATCGTCGACGACGTTGGCCAGGTGATAGGTAGGCATACCGTCTGACTTCATCAAAACCTTATCGTCTATCTGCGACGAGTGCACCATCACCCAACCGCGAATGAGATCGTTCAGGCGAATCTCTTCTTTGCGGGGAACTTTCAGCCGGATCACGTAGGGATGGCCCGCATCCAGAAGCTTTTGGACTTCTTCGGCAGAAAGCGTGAGCGAATTTCGCATCTGTGTGCGCGAAATGCTATTGTACTGAGGTTGTGTCACACCATCGGCCTCCAATCTTTTACGCATTTCTTCAAGCTCTTGCTCGGTATCAAAAGCGTAATAGGCGAAGTCGTTGTCGATAAGTTGTTGGGCGTATTGATGGTAGATCGGCTTACGTTCAGACTGGCGATAGGGAGCATAAGGCCCGCCAACGCCAACTCCTTCGTCGATCTTAATGCCGGCCCATTCCAACGATTTCAGAATATAGTCTTCAGCGCCGGCAACAAAACGGTTCTGATCGGTATCTTCAATGCGAAGGATCATGGTACCACCGTGCTGGCGGGCCAGCAGATAATTATATAAAGCTGTTCTCACCCCGCCAATATGCAGGGCTCCGGTGGGGCTGGGAGCAAAACGAACGCGGACTTCTCTCATGCTATCATTTAGATCTAAAAGGACTGCAAAGGTAAAATGGATTTACGACTTAGTATACCCCTTTTGGATTTTCTGAGAGCAAATTTAAGAAACAGTAAATCTCAGGATTTTACGGCAATGCAGGATATTTCCACATTAACGTCTTTGGGAAGTCGTGCTACTTCCACGGTTTCACGGGCAGGTGGCTGCTGCTTGAAGTGCTGGCCGTAGATGTCGTTCACCTTCGGGAAATTGTTCATGTCTTTGAGGAAAATCGTACTTTTTACCACATTTGAAAAGTCCATTCCCGCGGCCTTCAATATTTCACTCAGATTGTGCATGACCTGTTGCGTCTCTTCTTCGATAGAACCCGTAAGAATATTGCCCGACGATTTTTGAATGGCTATCTGACCACTGATAAATAACATATTGCCCGCCTGAATAGCCTGGCTGTAAGGACCGATCGGCTCGGGAGCTTGAGAAGAATAAACAACAGTTTTCGACATGTTTTTTGTTTTTTAAATTTAACTTGGCACCGTTTCAAAATTAGCAGTATCAGTTAACTGTTTTCATTATTTGTTATGAAAATTTTAATTCTCGGCCAGGAAATCAATCTCCAGGAATGTCAACGGAAATTTGGAAGTGCGCATCAATACTCCCTCGTTGGCGAACATGCAGGTGCCGAAGAATTTTTACTGACCAACGACCTGGTTTTTGATTTTATGATCGACGAAGAGCCCGTATCATTTGACATCTACATCGACAAACCTGTTACCGTTTTTCTGAATACATGCAAGATCAGTCTGACTGAATTGTCGTACGCCGTAAATCACCGCATGGCCTGCACCATTTTTGGATTCAATGGTCTGCCCACGTTTTTAGACCGATCTATTCTCGAAGCTTCACTGCTTCGAAAAAGTGATGAAAGCAAACTTAAAAATATTTGCGAGTCGCTGAGCACCGAATTCCTGATTGTTGATGATCGCGTGGGTTTGGTTACGCCCCGCGTTGTAAGCATGATCATCAACGAGGCCTATTACACCGTACAGGAGGGTACTGCCACTCGTGAAGATATCGATCTGGCTATGAAGCTCGGTACAAACTATCCGTACGGACCCTTTGAGTGGTGCCAACGGATTGGCATCAAGCATGTTTACGAACTATTGGAGGCCGTGTACGAAGACACCAAAGACGAGCGGTACAAAATCTGCGCGCTGCTCAAGAAAGAGTACCTGCTAACAAACTAAACTGCCGATTTGCACGAGCGAATCCGCGTCAACTGTAGCAAGCGCTACCATGACCGTCACGGTCAGCATCTCGGCCTCTCATGATACTGATTAAATCTATGCAGTATCAAATAGCCGCAGACCTGACTTCAAGTGCTATGTCATTTTGTTGCAATCATGGTGGTCAACACAATTCACCATACAAACTGGTTTACCAGTTTACGATGGGGTTTTTCACTTTTCTGAGGTAGTCTCTTTCGATGTTTTTCAACGATACAAATTTGAAACATTGCAGCCGATCTATCATTGGCCCAATTCCGACAATATAAGCGGCGGTTCACTTAAAGTTCCGCAGAAATTAATACTCGAATTGCTCCAAAAAGAGTGTGCCTACGGTTCAATGCAAATTGTCAACTCTTCTCTGGCTGGTTTCGGATGAATAGTTCTTTAAAGATGCCAACGGGCAAATAAATTCGTGAATTGCTGACGGCTTATGACATCCATCAAAAAAGCAATCGGCAGTTTTTAATCCGGGCATAACAATTATCGGCTTATGAAAGATGATTTTCACAGTTTAAATAACTTAAAAAAAGGAGGTTTATATGTCACTGTTAAAACGTTCAGACTTGCCAACGTTGGGAGGCTCATGGCTGACTGACTTTTTCGATGATGAAGGAACTCTTGGTTCCCGCTTCTTTAGCGGTCGCAACATTCCGGCAGTAAACATCAGAGAAACCGACAAAACCTATGAAGTTGAATTGGCTGTTCCGGGGTATGATAAAAAGGATTTTAATATCTCGATCGATGATGGACTATTGATGGTATCAGCCACACGGCGAGAGGAAAAAGAAAAGAAGGATGACAATTACACCCGTAGAGAATTTGGATACAGCTCATTTTCAAGATCCTTCTCGCTTCCCGGCAACACCAACGAAGACGACATCAATGCGCGATATGAAGACGGGGTATTAAAGCTGAGTGTTGCTAAAAAACCGGAGTCAAACGGAAAAGCGAAAAAGGCAATCGCTATTAAGTGATGGAGTTTGGTGATAGTCCGTTTTATTTTTCGATTTTTCGTGCGAAAAGACCTGAGCATGCAACTCAGGTCTTCTAGTATTCCCAAATTCGATTGTGCATAAGATGGTGGTAAATAGACAACCGCGACCAAATAAAAGGCAGCCTTTAATCATTATCCGATGTCAAGCTTCACAGTGGAATCTGTTCAAGCAAAATTTATTTCCTCGGCCGTAGCCATAAGATATTACAGACGTTCTTTACAACTTCCTCATCGGGATGAGTCGGAAGCCCTTTACAATTCAAAAATATGTTCAGCCCTGGGGAAGCTTACGGTTCCGGGCATTTCGAATAATCACCTGTCTGTTTTTTTTGTTTTTTTGTCCGGCTGCATGCGCGTTTTGTCTAAGGTTGGATGAATAAATCTATACAATATCAAACACAGTCCACCTGTTACTAGGGTTGCAACGATGTCCCAAGGGTCAATTGGTTTGCCCAAAAGTGGATGAGCAATTTCAAATAGTGCAACACTCATCGTTATAGTCTTAATTAAAAATAGGTGCTGAGCCCTTCCCTGTCCAAAGACACCGATCAGCACAAAAACTGTCGCTATAGTCCCTAATGAGTTTCCAACAGTATCGGCTATGTGAAAGTCACTAATGTTGTTTCTGTATATATAAGGTCTGTAAATTGGTCTGGCTATAAACTCATAAATCAATATTGCTGTCATCCCAATAGCCAGATTGATTGTTCTTTCTTTTGTCAGTTTCCATTTAGTAATTTCTTCTTTCAGGTCTTGAATTGTCATAAGGGTTAAACTTGGTGGAGCAAACTAGATCGTCAACTGACAACCTGGTCGGTGTGTAGGACTTTCCAGCAACGTTGTTATGTAACGTTTGCCAGCGCGGAAGGCAATAACCTGAGGGTCTTCTGACGGGTGGCTGAGCTATTTTCTTTTGAGGTTTTTAAATCTCGTTTCATACAATTCAATCCACTCATCTGGGGTTATTTTAGAAACCAACTCACCAATAAGTTTATAGGGGATATCTTCCGGCTTTTTGTAGCGGAGACAACTCTTACCCATATCCAGCTTTTTGGGAGACGCTTTGGCATGAGCTTCAGTAAACCATTTTAATAGGTTCGGAATTGCATATATCCCCATGTGATAGATAGCAATAAAATTCTTCTGCGAGGCAAACCCTATAAACGGCAGGGGCAATTTAGGATCACAGTGATAGCCGGCGGGGTATTTACTGTGTGGCACTGAGTAACCTGGCATTCCATAACCCATGCCTTCGCGAAAACCCTTGGGAATATTTTTTTTTATTACTTTTCTTAATTCAGTAACCGCCTTTTTCCGGTCTTCCGGAAGCTCGTCTATGTACTGATCAACAGTTGTTGCTTTCGACTGCATAGACCGTTTTTAGATGTTTAGAATACGAATATAAATGTTTTAGAATACGAAAACTGCGAAGCGGTGGGAGTTTACCTCATTCCAACAGGATGGTGATTTCCAATCAGCTTTTTAATGCTCTATTTGGATTCTTTGTTGTTTATTTTCGAAAATGAATGGCTATCAAAATTGCCTAACGGCCTTTTCAGATCTTCAGATCGTTTTTTTTTGCAACATGGGGATAACGCCCTGTTCATCGGCTGCTGTCGCACCCGGGCAAAGCCTGTCAGTTCTCTGAGTTCTTTTGGTTAAGAACCTTGATTTCTCGCATATAAAATTCTCCCGTCCTGGCATCAACTTTTCGAATTCGGGTTGTCCATCCTTCCATGAACACTCGACATAGTTGACCTTACCTCTTTCGAGAAAAATGGTATCACAGCTTAAATCAATGCAAACCTCAAGACTGTTGTCCATCCCCAATATTTGCTGAATTGAATTTTGTACTAACAAAAATTGAATCGTGTCGCCAGCCGCTAGGTGGATAGCGTCAGCGCGTTCTTTTTTTCCTCGTCGATAAAAAGTAACAACAATGGAATCCAATATTGGTGGAATACCTTGAGCTGAAGAAAATATTGCCCCGCTCAGTAGCCATGTAAGGCTAACAAAAAATTTCATTTGACTATAACGACAGACTCTGCTAAGATGTTTTGAACTAGGTATTACGCAAGTAGTCGTTGCTTTCCGCGCTTTAACTATTCCACCGTAACCGACTTTGCCAAATTTCTCGGCTGGTCCACATTACAACCGCGCATCACGGCAATGTGATAGGAAAGAAGTTGCAATGGAATGACTGAAACCATCGGCGTAAGCGCTTCGTGCACCGCAGGAACTTCAATAACAAACTCAGACATCTTCGGAATGAGTTTGTCACCCTCCGTTACCACGGAGATCACGCGGCCTTTGCGGGCCTTTACCTCCTGGATGTTAGAGACTACTTTTTCGTAAGAGCTGTCGCGCGTAGCGATAAACACCACGGGCATCTCTTCGTCGATGAGTGCGATGGGGCCGTGCTTCATCTCCGCAGCCGGATATCCCTCAGCGTGGATGTAGGAAATCTCTTTCAACTTCAACGCACCCTCGAGCGCCACAGGGAAATTGTAGCCACGTCCAAGGTATAAGAAGTTGGTGGCATCTTTGAAGATCTCTGATATTTCTTTGATCTGGTCGTTCAGCTGTAAAGCCTTTTCTACTTTGGCAGGTATGTTTTCCATTTCTACCAAAAGCTCGTGGAGTTTTTGCTCGGTGATCGTTCCTTTTTTCTGTGCAACGATCAACGCTATCATATTCAACACGGTAAGCTGAGCCGTGAATGCTTTTGTGCTCGCCACACCGATCTCAGGACCTGCGTGCGTATAGGCACCGGCGTGTGTAGCACGTGCGATGGAAGAACCCACAACGTTACATACACCGAAAATGATCGCCCCTTTCGCCTTGGCCAGTTCAATGGCAGCCAAGGTATCGGCGGTTTCGCCCGACTGCGAGATGGCAATCACCACATCGCCTTCGCGAATCACCGGATTGCGATAGCGAAATTCAGATGCATACTCTACTTCAACCGGTATGCGGCAAAATTCTTCGAAAAAATATTCAGCTACTAAACCGGCATGCCATGATGTTCCGCAGGCTACGATCAATATACGATCGGCGTTAACCAGTTTGTTTACATATTCGCGTAAGCCACCGAGCACAAGTCTCGCACTGCGCGAATCCAAACGGCCCCTCATACAATCACTGATTGAGCGCGGCTGTTCGAAGATCTCTTTTAACATAAAATGTTCGAACCCGCCTTTCTCGATAGCTTCAAGTTCGAGATCAACAGTCTGTATGTAGGGAGTCAGCGGCAGATTTGCCGTATTGGTAATGCTTAATGTTCCGTTGTTGATGACAGCCACTTCCTGATCATTCAGGTAGACCACTTCGTTGGTATATTCAATGATGGGAGTGGCGTCAGAAGCCAGGAAAAACTCACCTTTGCCAACACCTACCACAAGAGGGCTACCTTTTCGGGCGGCCACCAGCAATTCGGGATCTTCCAGCGACATGATCACGATCGCATAAGCTCCTACCACTTTCGTCAACGCGAGGCGAACGGCTTCGGGCAAAGAGCAATTTTCATTTTCTTTGATGTCTTCGATAAAGTGGATAAAAACTTCCGTATCGGTCTCGCTATGAAAAACGTGTCCTTTGTTGAGAAGCTCCGTTTTCAGTGCGCTGTAATTCTCGATAATACCGTTGTGAATGATCGCCAGTTTTCCACTCGCGGAGTAGTGAGGGTGAGCGTTGACGTCGTTGGGTTCACCATGTGTTGCCCATCGGGTGTGGCCAATACCAATGGTGCTTTTCAGACTTTTGCCTTTGATATATTCCTCCAGCTCAGATACCTTTCCTTTCTTCTTGTAAACATTGAGTCCGCCGTTGAGCAGCGCGATACCGGCACTATCGTATCCGCGATACTCCAAGCGCTTCAATCCTTTAACAATAACTTCCTGGGCCTGACGATGGCCGACGTAAGCAACAATTCCGCACATAAGGGTTTAGGGTTTAACGGTTACTGGTCGCGTGTAATAGACCCTTAATTTAACATTGTTTTCGGTAAAAACCGCCCGGTTGACGGTCGTGGAAATTGACGAAGGATAGGCTGCTAAAAATTTAATACGATCCTCCTCTGATTTTCTTTCGTAAAGATTCTGCAAGAAAAATGAAATATGACCTCTGTACACATCATCATCGCCATTATAATCAATGGCTGCAGCTTGCGTGCTAAAATCGCTGTTGACTATATAATGCCAAAATCCATCCAGGATCACATGATATTTCGACATCACCGAACGTTGAGCGGAATCATAAGCATTATAAAATAATTCATTGTCATTGTGCAAGACCTTAAGCGAAAGCCTGCTGGGAGGTGGATAGGCCGTTGGCGCATCGACTCCGGATATTACAAATTCGGCAGAGGTGATGATCATGTGATCGATCGTATCGGCAAACTCGTAAAATTTGCTGAAGTCAAATTTTGTGACCACTGGCGATCCGCTTTGTAAGTATCTTTTTCCGCTGGCAAATTCCTGGCTTTGGTACGGTGCCGTGAGTGCCGCCAGTTCGGTGGCCGATCTATCTGTCGTTATGTTGGTATAGCTGGGGTAATTAAAAGTGAAATAGCGCACCAAGGTGTCTTTCACCGCACTGTTTTCCATCGTATGATAGTGCAATACGACGCGGCTCAGTCCTTCAATTGGTTTAAAGCCAAGCACAGCTTCACTTTGTGACGGTATCAGGGCAAATCCTTTGAAGTCATTAGTGAATGCGATCAGCTTCAAACTATCCAACACTGATTGCGATGTCGTGAATAAGCGCTGACCGAAAGCTTGCGTCAACCTTGCGCGCGCAATGATGGTATCTTGCTGCGAACTCTGTAACGCCGCATTTTTCTTGAGGCTGTCATAGTGAACGGTGACCTTGGCTTCACCGAGTTCGGTCGGGTCGTAAGCCACGTTCGAATTGTAGTAGTAACGAACAGCCTTTGAGGGATCCAGCTTGGTGCCTGTGATCTCATGCACTTTAAAAGACTCTTGTCTTTTGCCAGTAAGTCCGTAGGAATAAAAATTCGATCGGAGTTCGAAAGTTACAGAATCGAATACCGCAGAAGTTTCCAGCGCCGTAGTAAGGATCGGAACCAATTGAAGGTAAGCCTCCGCCCGCACATCGCCGAAAGTATTATCCTGGTATTTTCCAACCAGCACGGTATTCGACGAGGCATTGTTTCCGAAAGGGAAATTGTCGGTGATGACAGAATCAATTCGCAATACACTGCTCTTCACCGGAATTTCGATGTAAGAGACGTTGAATTTTCTGTTGTTATTATTGAATCCGAGGAGGCTGGCTTCATCTTCGCACGATAAAAAAAATAGGGCAACTGCCAGCACTGCCAGTTGCCCTACATGCTTAACCCACAAGTTCATTATAGAGATTGTAGTATGATTCGGTGTAATTTTCGTTTTGTTCGAAGTTTTCTAATTTCTTTTCCTTGATCTTCTTGAAGAGGCCTTCGAGTTTTTTAGTCTCGCCCGCCACGCTCACAGCATCGGAAAATTCTACGCCCAACTTGATAAAACCTTCAAAGTCGGCGGTTTTCAGATTGCCCAGCATTTTGTCTTCAATATCCATCATCTTCACTTTGTCGAGGATACTACTCTTAAACTTGTGATTGAAGGCGTTATTGTAGATCGTGAAAATAGTTTTTGTGTTTTTGAACAATGGATCGTTCTTATAGGTCGTCTTCAGGTACAGTGGAATAAAGCTGGTGATCCAGTCATTGCAATGAACGATATCGGGAGCCCATCCTAATTTCCTTACAGTTTCAATTACGCCTTTGCAGAAGAAGATCGCACGCTCGTCATTGTCTTCATAGAAACCGCCTTCTTTGTCGTGGAACACGGATTTGCGGTGGAAATAGTCTTCGTTGTCGATAAAATATACCTGAAGCTTCGCATTCGGAATAGATGCAACTTTTATGATCAAAGGCTTTTCTTCATCACCCACCGCAATATTGATCCCAGAAAGCCTCACAACTTCATGTAACCTGTTCTTGCGTTCGTTAATGATTCCGAAACGTGGAACCAGAATTCTGATCTCCATTCCCTTTTCCTGCATCGCTTGAGGCAGTTTCCGTACAAAATCAGCTACCTCAGACGTTTGCAGAAAGGGGTTTATCTCACTGGCTACATAAAGAATACGGATTTTTGACATATTGATTGATTTAAATGTAGAACGGAATTTAGAGCCACAAAATTACAAAAAATTACCCCCGTTATCAACTTATTTTCAGTTTTCCCTATATCTTTGCGACCCTTTGCCGGAATGGCCTAAAATGGAGATTTTCAAGCACATAGCCCCATTAAAAGCCTTTTTAAAGGACCTCAGACTTCAAGGCAAGTCTGTTGGACTGGTGCCCACCATGGGTGCCCTCCATGCAGGCCATATATCCCTGATCAAAGCAGCAAAAGCCCAAAACGACATCACGGTAAGTTCGATCTATATCAATCCCACTCAATTCAATAATCCGGCCGATCTGCAGAAATACCCCCGAACTTTAGAGAATGACACCCAATTGCTTCAGAAAGTTGGATGTGACGTGCTTTTTTGCCCGGAGAATGACGAGATGTACCAGGAAAAATCGGGCTTAACTTTCGACTTTGGCTCGCTCGATAAGGTCATGGAAGGCAAATTCAGGCCCGGACACTTTAGCGGCGTGGCACTTGTCGTGTCTAAATTTTTCAACATCGTGCGTCCCGACCAGGCGTATTTTGGTCAGAAGGATTGGCAACAATTTGCCATCATACGACGCCTCAACGAAGAACTGAAATTCGACATTCAATTGCACAGCGTACCCACGCTGCGGGAGGAAGATGGATTGGCGCTGTCGTCGAGAAACCTGAGACTTACCGTCGATGAACGTGGCTTCGCTGCCATTTTTTATCAGGCTCTTGAAGCAGCCAAACAGGCGCTGCTCGCGGGAAAAAAAATTTCGGAAGTAAAAAAGCTGGTCAAAACCATTGTCGATAAACAACATGGCGCCAAACTGGAATACTTTGAGGTGGCCGACAGCAAAAACTTAAACCTGCTCGAAAACGTTGAGAGTGGAAGTCAACCGATCTTATGCATCGCCGGGTATATTGGCGATGTGCGTTTGATTGACAATATGTTTTTAAATCACAGCCAGGGCGAATTGGAATCTATCCATCCGGCCTCGGCAGGCTTAAGTAAAACGAGTGAAAACGACGGAATGAAGGCGTAAACAATCATGAGAATAGAAGTTTTAAAATCGAAGATCCACAGAGCCAAGATCACTCAGGCCGAACTGCACTATGTAGGGAGCATCGCGATCGATGAGGATCTGATGGACGCCGCCAATCTTATCGAAGGAGAAAAAGTGACTGTGGTGAACATCAACAATGGCGAACGTCTCGAAACTTATGTTATCAAAGGCGAACGCGGTACTGGCACCGTTTGTCTCAACGGCCCCGCGGCCCGCAAAGCACAGGTGGGTGATATCGTGATCATCATTTCCTATGCCTCGATGAAATTCGAAAAAGCCAAGAAGTTCAAACCCACGATCATTTTTCCAACACCGGATAATAAATTATCTTAGCCGGCCCCTTTCAGTTTTACATATTAATCCGAACGAATGTCCAAGCACCTGAAGGCTATTGTCCAGTACGTCGTCATCATAGCCATTACGGTTCTGCTGATATGGTTTTCCCTTCGCGGACTTACGGTCTCAGATGGCTCCGATGGTTACGAGGATAAACTTGCCTATCTTCTTCACACGTGGCAATCGGCCAACAAAGGGTGGTTGCTGCTCATGGCAGCGCTGGCAATGCTAAGTCACGCAGTCCGGGCAGAACGGTGGCGGATGCTCATCGTGCCCACAGGTCATGCGACCAAAACTTCCTATAGCTTTTTGTCGCTCATGGTGGGGTATCTCATCAACCTGGTGATCCCCCGCGGCGGCGAAGTATCGCGTTGTTATAACCTCTATAAGCTCGACAAAACCCCCGTTGAAATTTCCTTCGGCACCGTAGTGGTAGAACGAATTATTGACCTCCTGTGCCTCCTGCTGTTGATCGTATTCTCTTTTGTGATCGAATCCAAAAAACTATTAGCCTTCATCGATACTCTTCCCATTGGTCAGGGCGATCAGTCTTCGAAGCTCAGGCTGGTTGTATTTCTCATCATTGGCATGCTGGTGCTGGGACTGGCAGGAATTCTGATATTCAAAAAAAATAAGCGGGTGAAAGGGTTTGTGCTCAAAACCTGGATGGGTTTTAAAGACGGATTGTTGTCTGTCTTTAAATTACAAAATAAAGGGCTCTTCTTGTTTTATTCGTTGTTCATCTGGTTCTTATACTTCCTCATGAGCTACGCAGTGATACGCGCGTTTCCGGAAACCGCGCACCTGGGGTTCAGCGCGGTGTTAAGTTTGTTTGCCATCGGCTCTATTGCTATGGCGGCACCACTTCCCGGGGGTACAGGATCCTATCATGTGCTGGTGCCGCAGGGGTTAATATTCCTCTACAACATTCCACAAAATGACGCCGTAGCCTTCACATTCATTTTTCACGGCTGGCAAACCTTTATTATGATCGCCGGCGGAGCCACGTCTTTGATCATCACTTCCATACTCCTGAAAAAAAAATCGGCGTCCCATTAAACCTTCGGTGGGTACCGGCATCTAACCTTTGTCTTCAATAATTCAAGAAGATTAGAACATGCTGCAGTACACAGTATGGGATGTATAATTCACCTTGGCCAAGGCTGAAGTTCTATGATTTTGTGTCAACGTAAAGAACTTAACCTTAAAAAAAAATGAAAACGAATCTATTTAAATCAACCCTGGCAATTTTCTTTTTTGCCGCGATCGCGATGGTATCGTGTGACCGCGACGAAAACTTACAACCCGGAACTGAAGTTGAAGAAGAACAAGCGTTGGAAGAATCTTCTGTTGCAGAAGATGCTGCCGATGACGCGCTGGAGATGAGCTATCAAGGCGAAGTGCAACTGGCATCTGCGGGAGGGCGCGTAGCCTCTGATTGTCCTGTGATCACACACGACAAGGTGAACAAAAAGATCATCATCGACTTTGGCGATGGATGCCAGGGTCCTGGCGGAAGAACGCGCAGAGGGAAGATCATCGTCACTTACAGCGGCGAACCCGGCGACAGCATTGCCAACCGTATCATCACCTTCGAAAATTATTTTGTGAATAATAAAGGTATCACCGGAACGATCGAGCTTCGCGATATCTCGGTGAACCCTGCCGGAAACTTAGTATGCACCCGCAGGCTCATTGACCTCACCGTAACTTTCCCGGATGGACGCACCATCGTATACAATGGCAGCAGAACGCGCGAATGGCTGTCAGGCAGAGGCGACGACGATCCAACCAACAATATCTACAGAATCACCGGCGAACTCACCGGCGTATCCTCCACCGGGCGTTCCTTTACACACAAGATCATTGAGCCTATTATCGCTGACTGGTCTTGCGCCGCAAGTGGAAATTTTGCCCGCGTTGCCGGTATGGTTGAACTCACCAAACTAAAGGGCTACGATGTCAGAAAAAGAATAATCCACTATGGCGATGGCGTGTGCGACAATGTGATCACCGTGATCACCTTCAGAAGAACTTACACCGTAACGATCACTGATTAGAACCCGATACTGGATTCTGGATCCCAGGTAGAAAGTTCTATCACACATCCTGGCGTCCGGCATCCTGATCAAGAACTGAGAAAGGAGCGCTCAGCAACGGGCGCTTTTTTTTTATTGGATCATGTCTCCGAAAATCCTGCGCTTGGCGTGTCGTTTTGTCAGTATTTGAGTTTGGCGCAAACATTGATATTCACCATCTTACCAAAGTTTTGAACAAACAATTAAATCAATAAAAACACTATGGGTGCTTTAATAATTGGTCTTTT
>JBMOKS010000123.1:0-7423 GCA_049324355.1 Bacteroidota bacterium | reverse complement strand
ATCGTCAGTGCGCGGTTGAAGAGTAAATTCCGTGAATACTCTCAAACTCATCTCACCCGTGATCTCACCGGTGCTGAAATTGCTCGCCTGATGCTGACAGATAACGGTATTCACGACGTCCAGGTGATTAGCGTCGAAGGTCAGCTGACCGACCACTATAATCCCGCTAATAAAACAGTAAATCTTAGCCAAGAGGTTTATCATGGCCGTAACGCCGCCGCTGCTGCTGTAGCGGCCCACGAATGTGGCCACGCCGTGCAACATGCCAAAGCTTACAAAATGCTTGAATTCCGCTCGGCGCTGGTACCCCTTCAGAACGTAAGTGCCAAGGTGATCAATTTTCTGTTTATGATCATGATGTTCGGCTCGTTCTTCGCGTCTTCTATCATGCCGTGGAGTACGGCGCTCCTGGTCATTATCGGATGTTACGGTGTTTTTACACTGTTTGCATTTGTAACCCTTCCGGTGGAATTCGACGCAAGCAAACGTGCATTAGCTTGGGTAGAGGCAAGAGGCATTGTAACGCCAAAAGAGCATGATATGGCCAAAGATGCCTTGAAATGGGCCGCAATGACCTATGTCGTGGCTGCCATAGGTGCGTTAACAACATTATTTTACTACGTCATGATGTTCCTCGGAAGCCGCGACGAGTAAAAAATTATTATGCATGCAGCGCAATTGCTTTAAAAGCTTTTATTTTTGCAAGCCTGAGTCATAAGCTCAGGCTTGTTTTGTTTTTAGCCCCGTAACCCCTAAACAGTATGAATTTCGAACTGTCGGAAGAACAATTGGCGGTACAGAAAGCTGCCCGTGATTTTGCCCAAACCGAACTATTACCTGGTGTGATTGAGCGCGATACGCATCAGAAATTTCCCACCGAACAGATCAGAAAGATGGGTGAACTCGGATTTCTCGGCATGATGGTCGACCCTAAGTACAATGGCGGGGGCATGGATACCATATCGTATGTGCTGGCCATGGAAGAGATTTCTAAGATCGATGCTTCATGTTCCGTGTGTATGTCGGTCAATAACTCGCTGGTATGCTGGGGTATTGAAAAATACGGTACAGAGGATCAGAAACAAAGGTTCCTCAAACGCCTGGCGACCGGTGAAAGCATCGGCGCATTTTGTCTTTCAGAGCCCGAAGCCGGCTCTGACGCTACCAGCCAGCGCACCACCGCAGAAGATAAAGGCGACCACTACTTATTGAACGGAACTAAAAACTGGATCACAAACGGCAATAGCGCCGGTATCTACCTGGTGATCGCCCAAACCGATCCCGAAAAAAAACATAAAGGAATTAACGCACTCATCGTCGAGAAAGGAATGCCTGGCTTTGTGGTGGGCAAAAAAGAAGATAAAATGGGTATTCGCGGATCCGATACACATTCGCTTATGTTCACCGACGTAAAGGTGCCCAAAGCAAACCGCATTGGCGACGATGGTTTTGGTTTCAGCTTTGCCATGACTACGCTGAACGGCGGAAGAATAGGCATCGCCGCGCAAGCACTCGGTATCGCATCGGGCGCCTATGAGCTGGCTTTGAAATATTCGAAGGAAAGAAAAGCTTTTGGTAAAACATTATCACAACATCAGGCCATACAATTCAAGCTCGCGGAAATGGCCACCAAGATCGACGCAGCCCGCTTGCTGGTGCACCAGGCTGCTTACCTGAAGGATCAGAAAAAAGATTTTGTAAAGGCGGCAGCGATGGCCAAATTATTCGCCTCCCAGATCGCTCAGGAAGTGACCACCGAAGCCGTTCAGATCCATGGCGGATACGGCTACGTAAAAGAGTATCACGTAGAACGACTCATGCGCGATGCCAAGATCACGCAGATCTATGAAGGCACCACCGAGATCCAGAAAATGGTGATCTCTCGCGAGCTGATAAAATAAATTTTACTTCTTAAGACCACTCGGGCACGCTCAACTGAACGATGCTTTGCATCACTTTTTCAGTGAGGTTGTTGCACCGCTGTTTCCCAAAAGGGAAGAGTTCTTGCACGGTTGTTTTTTGCAAAAGATTTTCTTTGATGAGCGACTTGGCTCTGTGCAATCGCACCTTTACGTTTTCGGGCGTGATACCCAGAACCAGCGCCGTTTTTTCGGTCGACATTTCGTTGATCTCTCGGACCACGTAAACAAGCCTGTATTTTTCGGGCAACGCCATCACCGCTTGCTCAAGCCACTGATTGATCTGCTGTTTGGTAAGTGCATCCATGACACTGTCGGTAATAGAATGTTTTTGCGCAACCTCATCCACATCCAGTGTTGAGGTCTTCTTTTGATGACGAAGCATCATCTTACATTCGTTGATCAGAATTCTCATGATCCAGGTGAGAAACGAAGACTCTTTGCGAAAAGTGTTCAGGTGGAGATAGGCTTTCAAGTATGCAGACTGCACAGCGTCTTCTGCATCAGTTTCGTTCTTGAGTATGGCAAACGATGTGCGATATAAAGATTGATTACATGCTCGCATGATCTCCCTGAATTGGTCTTTATCGCCAAGCAATACGTTTTGAACGTTCTGAATTAAGTCATCGCGATCATTTGCCGTCATTTTTTGATTTGTTTGATCACATGATTAAACAACAATTCTCCCCCAAGATAATTCCCTGCAAACATCACCAGGAGCAAGATCCCTTTAGCAATGGCCAGTCCGAGGGGTAAATGCAATACATTTGAAAAGGTCTTGTATTCAAAAGCCAGTATCGCGGTAAATCCTGTCACGACCCCCGTTTGTATCCACGCGTGGGTCAGTCCGGTCTTGATCGCCTTGTCTCCCTCTTTTGTCAGATAGAGAAATAGGTCGGTCATTCCCGAGAGCACCGCTATCCATCCGCCAATCACTCCGCCCATCAGGCAGTAGTACGCCGCCACGGCAAGCGTATGGTCGCCACGTACATGGGCCATAACCTGGAAGATCAAGTCTACGGGCAACAGCGCCGAAGGGAAATGGACCAGCATGATATGCACCGGATGTTTGGCGAGCATCAGAAAAAGGCAAAGAACAACAGCAGCACAAATGCGGTGACCGCCACGAGCGCGTGGATCACCACTAAGCCCACTGGTCCGGGTTTCTTTTTGCTCACATCGTTGTAGAACAATATAAATCCTCCCAGTGCCGCCACAACGAAAAGGATAAGGGCGATTTGAGGGTAGTTCTCCGGGTTGTTCATCATGTAAACAATCAGTAAGACCAGCGCAGTTGCCCCCAGGGCGCCGTGGGCATAAACTGCGGCTTTAGGCGTTTCAGGTTTTTTAGAAAGAATGGCGATCGCCACCGTGAGGCCCATCACCGCAGCCAGGGCAAACAGACCAATTATAGCATACATCATATGGATATCGTTTAGGTGTTGATTTCCCATTGGATGCACGCCCACGAAAAGCGTTACAAAGAAAAGATAAAAATTACCGGCCAATCAGACCCTGGTTCCATTCATAGATTTTCTCGGATACGTCGGTGATGAGATCGGGATCTTTTTCGAGGGCATTGCCGATCACGATCATGTCAGCCCCGGCTTCGAGGGCACTGATGGCTTTTTGGGATGTGTTGATGCCACCACCGATAATGAGCGGAACATTGATAGCCTTGCGTACCGACGCGATCATGCGGGCACTGATTTCTTTTTCTGCGCCACTGCCGGCATCCATGTAAATAACTTGTAGTCCTAACATTTCTCCGGCCATGGCTGTGCAGGCTGCGAGCGAGTATTTGTCGTCAGGAATTGGTGTAGTGTTGCTGATGTAGGCGACGGACGTTGTTTTACCGGAATTGACAAGCATATAGCCGGTAGGAATGATCTCCAGTCTGGTGTTTTTGAGAATAGGTGCCGCGACCACATGCTGGCCAATAAGCAGTTCAGGATTTCTTCCGGAGATCAGCGATAAAAATAATAACGCATCGGCCGACGGTTCTACCTGCATGGAGTTGCCAGGGAAAAGTACAACAGGTATGGTAACGTTTTCCTTGATCTGGCGCACCACATCGGAGAGATTTGTTGTGGTGACCAAACTTCCGCCAACGAAAAAGAAGTCCACGCAATTCTCGCTTGCGAGATTGATCAGGTGTAACAACCGTGATGGGTCTTCAACCTTGTCGGGATCGACCAGTGCGGCAATTGATTTTTTCCGTTGCTTATACCGGTCGTGCAGGGTTTTAAGGATGCTCATTTTCTTTGTCTTCTTTCGGTCCGGCTTGCGAGGCCAGGAATTCAGCCAATTTTTCTTTTGCCAGCGCCAACAAAAAAACGGTGGCCTGACTGGCCAATGCGGCAGTAATCTGGCTGACAATTCCGGGCTCTGCTGGCTCCGGTGTCGCCGTGGCAGCGACCAACGTTTCCTGGCCCGAATCTTCTGCCCTAATCAATTTTATCTTTTTGGTCTTTCTTTTGGTTTTCGACTTTGAACCGGAAAAGCGGCTTACCAAAAAATAAGTTGCCGCTAGCGCCCCTCCAATGACGAGGGCGTTGATAATGATCTTCTCGGTGCGTTCGGAGATCAATTTCACTTCGTCTTCCAATTGCTCACGATGCCTGGCCGACTTCTGCAACAATTGGCCTTTGATCGGATCGTCTGTGTCCAGCATTTCCATATCCTGTTATTTTTTCTTCTTCAGAACTTCACGCAGTCTCTTCTCAAATTTTTTGCCCAGTGTCTCGCGCGATAAAATAAGCGCCACGCTACCCATCAGATAAACTCCCGCCACGATGGCGAAACCAGTAAACCAGCCGAGGCTCGCTCCGATCTTAAGAGCAACAGCGATGCTGATGAGCACGATAAAAAGGGCAAAAACAAATGCCACCAGCAAATACACCAATCCTTTGGCTAATTCGCGCGTGAGGTCTTCCTTAACCTCCAGCTTCAGCAATTCGATCTTGGTCTCTACGTAACCGGTGAGGTTGCTGATCAAGCTATCTACTTTAAAAAACTTCGCAATCGAATCCCTTAGCATACTTTTCGCTCTTATGCAATATAGATAGAAGATTTTAACTCAGAAAAAACTAGTGGGCTTTCAAAATTTAGTTTTCGCAACCAACTCTATTTCTTCTCAAAATTGATCACTTCTTCTTTTTGTATCAAGCTATCCCGACGGTCAAAAATCTCGTGCCGTAGAATAACTTTAAACGGCGCGCTGAGGTAAATACGATGGGTGGTGGTAGTGCCAGCGTGGGGATATTGCAAATTGCAAACAAAAACCGAGTCAAACGCCAGGCCGTTTGCCAACTTGAATTCCGGTAGTACTTTTTCAATGCAGGTCTTGTATTTGCCCTGTTCGTCTTCTCCGTCCCAACAAAAGCCCGCTTTGTTAAACAGGAACATGTCCTTGCCGACAAAAAGGGAATTATTTTTTACATACACCGGAAAGATCAGGCTGGGCTCTTCATTAGGTTGTTCGTTCCTGCCATCGAGTCTTACCCACTCTCCGGTTTGGCTCCTGGCGTTAGTTCGTGCATTTATGCGGTAGTATTCTTTTGTATTTCCTTTTTCCACTTCATAGGTGAGGCTGATAATTTGAACGGAATTCTGGTTGAAGTAGATCAATGAAAATGGTATGAAGAAAAAAGTGAGCAGTAGAAATACAAATCCCGCCAGGCGGTACCGAAGGGTCAATCTCCCTAAGCCGTTGGCAAGTTCCATGGGCAATTTTTGCAGCACCGGAACGGGGAAGAACAACAGAACACCAATAAAATTAAACAGGAAGTGAGCGATTGCGATGCTGACGGCGCTTGCGGTGTTTGAGTTTAAGGTGGCCGCAATAAAAGCAGTGATCGTTGTGCCTACATTGGCACCCATGATAAAAGGCGCAGCTTGACGAAGGTTGGCAATCTTTTTGGCCACGATCGGTACCACAACAGAAGTCGTAATGGTACTGGAGCGGATGGCCGCTGTGGTCAATAATCCCCACACAAAAGACTTGGGCTGATTCTTAAAAAAAAATCGGCTGAAAAGCTCAGGCGATTTGGCTTCCAGCAGGTCGGAGATCAGCTTGCGGAAAAGCAGGATAGACCCGAAGAGTAAGGCAAACGAAAGGATGATGAGCACAAATCCGCTTGAAATATTTTCCGTCAAAAACGAGATCACCGGATCGAATCCCAACCACAAGTGAGAAACCTCATTCTGTTGTGCACTTGCGCCTGCCGGTGTCAGAAAATAATTAGCTATCAGAGACGACATTGACGACAGAAATCCATAGTAGTACTCCAGCGGAAAAAGAATGATGACCGTGAGCAGGTTAAAGAAGCAGTGATAAGTACCTGCCGCTACAGCTCGTCTGAATTCTTTCTTTTTGTTGATAAAACCCAGCGATACGATCGTGCTGGTGATGGTAGTGCCTACGTTGGCACCCATGATGATGGGTAACGCGCTTTGTAAAGTGAGCGAACCGGAAGCGACCAGCGCCACAACCATTGACGTGGTGGTGGAACTACTTTGGATCATTGCCGTGCTCAGCAGGCCGATGAACAGGGCCGTGAACGGATTGGCGGTGGCCAGGATAATGGTTTCAACTACGTTCTTTCCGAGATGTTGCAGAGAAGAGATCATCAGATCGAGCGCGAAGAGAAACAACACCAACGCGCCCAATATGTAGAGCACTATTTTCACAGTGTCCCAGAGCCTTGGCTTCGGTTGATTGATTGGCGCAGTTTCCAAAATCCCTTTTTTGTTGAAGGGAACAATTTAATCGGTTCGTTGAATTAATTGGGTGTTAAAAAGAAATTTATTCCAATTCTTTCACGGCCATCCACGCCATCAGACCGGGGCCGATCTTGAGGGCATCCTCGTCGATGTCGAAGGTTGGTGTGTGCACATAAGACGTAATACCTTTTGCTTCGTTGCGTGTTCCTAAACGATAAAATGATGCTGGGATAACCTGGGAATAATAGGCGAAATCTTCTGCGCCCAAGGTGATGTCCAGGTCAACTACATTGGCCTTGCCAACATAACTTTCTGCCGCCAGTCGTATCCTGCGGGTAAGCTCGGGATTATTTTCGAGGTAGGGATAACCTCGGGAAATATCGACTTCGCACTTCCCACCCATGGCTTCGGCCACACTTTCGGCCATCTTCTTGATTTTCTTCAGGGCCGATTCGCGCCATTCTTCATTCATGGCCCGAAAGGTGCCGGCGATGTTCACTTCGTTGGGAATAATATTGGTAGCACCTTCGCCGATGATCTTGCCAAAAGTAAGCACCGTTGGTTGCTTCGGACTGGCGTTGCGGCTGATGACCTGCTGAAGCGCAATGATGATGTGCGATGCGATCAACACTGGATCGATGGCCAAATCGGGCGCCGCACCATGCCCTCCCTTACCGATGACTTTGAGATAAATTTCATCGCAGCTGGCCATATACATGCCTTCGCGAAAACCGATCTTGCCCACGGGCAATAGCGGAAATACGTGCTGACCGATAATG
>JBMOKS010000122.1:0-3397 GCA_049324355.1 Bacteroidota bacterium | reverse complement strand
TCAAGATAAAAATGAGCGACAGCGTTTTTGAAATGAGTTAGTAGTTTTTTTAGCCGGCGACCAATCCATTTTTTTTAAAAAAGCGTAAACATGAAAGCGGTACATCAAGTATTTGAAAACCATGCCCTGCAGCAGCCTGAACGTGTGGCGATTGTCAATGGTTCTTCAAAGGTATCATATCAACAATTGAACGACCATGCCAACACACTGGCTCATGCACTTATTCAGTTAGGTGTCGGAAAAGATGTATTTGTTGGCGTATTGATGCCGGTGGGCTACCGGTACATCAGCGCCATGCTGAGTATCTTTAAGGCCAATGGCGTATACCTTCCTCTGGATTGGAATTTTTCAGCAAAACGTTTTGCCCAGGTCTTCAAGACCTCTTTCTCCGGCTATCTGATCATCGACATTGAACAATTGGATCGCGTGCGTGCGATGATCGCGCAATTCGACGTTGGGCTTCGTTATCTCATCGTACTGGACAAAGACCAGGTTTGTGTATTCAACAGTCCAAAACGCGAGCTTAACCCGGTCAAGTTGCCGATAGCTCCGAAAGAAAATCCAGGCCTTCTACCGGATATGGAAGCCAACAATTATATCTATTATACGTCGGGCTCAACAGGGGAAGGCAAGGCTATCGTCGGCAATCATAAAGCTTTAAGCCACTTTATCCAATGGGAAATCAAAGAGTTTGGTTTGGATCAAAGCTCTCGTATCAGTCAGATCGCTCAGATCACATTCGATGCATCACTCAAAGATATTCTAACAGCGCTATGCGCAGGCGGCACGGTATGCGTGCCGACGCCAGAAGAGAAGCAAAATCTGGCGATGCTGGCTCGTTGGATTCGTGAACAAGATCTCACTTTATTACAATGTGTACCTTCGATCTTCAGGCTGATTACCCAGGAACTTCGACACGGAAATAACGGTAAGCTTCCGGTATATCCTAAACTGAAGCAGGTCATTCTCGCTGGCGAAATGTTGTACGCCAAAGACGTGCAGCAATGGAAAGAAGTGGTAGGCGACCATGTAGCAGTGGCCAATTTATACGGTGCCACCGAATCGACTATTCTCAAAACATTTTACCGCATCAATGAGGTCCCTTCAAACTTGTCGCAGATCATACCGGTGGGCAAGCCGATGGATGATACCTCGGTGGCAATCATCAATGATAACCACATTTGCCGTGTTGGAGAGAAAGGTGAGATCTATATCAAAACACCTTTTCTGACCAATGGCTACTATCGAAATGAGGAACTCAATAGTAAGGCCTTCGTCCAAAACCCGCTGGTCTCCGCTAAAAAAGATATTGTGTATAAAACCGGCGATGTGGGCCGGTATCTTAGATCAGGCGATATCGAAGTACTGGGTAGGATAGACGATCAGGTGAAGGTCAACGGCGTGAGAGTAGAACTTGGTGAAATTGAGGGAGCCATGGTGTCTATTCAAGGTATCAATAAAGCTGTGGTCATGCCTTACGAGAAATCCAACGCTCAGCTGGAACTGGTGGGGTATTACTCCAACGCAACAATCACTCAAGACGAAATCCGAAGAGCGCTGAGTTTGACTTTAAATGCCGAGCTTATACCCACTTACCTCATCCACGTCGACCATTTTCCCTTGAACATCAATGGCAAGGTCAACAAAAAATTGTTGCCCAGGCCCGACATGACTGGCACCGCGATGGACAACAAAGAAAAGCCAGCCGGAGAAACTGAAATCCAGCTAGCGGAGATATGGAAAAAAGTCTTGTCGATCAGTGAGATAAGTCGGATTAATTCGTTTTTTAATATAGGCGGTAATTCCATCAAGGCGTTGCAAATCACGTCTATGATTTATCAGCAATTTGCCGTCAACCTGAAGCTGACTGCGATCTTCGAATATCCCACTATTGAAAGTCTGGCCAAACTCATTGATCATTCACGCCGAGAATCATTCAAGTCGATACAAGCCATCGAAGAGCAGGAGCATTACGGATTGTCGTATGGGCAAAGCAGGATATGGGCTTTGCTACAGCTTGAGAATGACGAGGGTGCCTATAACATGCACACCGCTTTTGAGATCACCGGTGGCTTCAATACAAAGGTGTTCCAAAGGGCATTTCATATTTTGCTGCAAAGACACGAGAGCTTACGTACCCGTTTCGTAGAAGTTGAAGGCCAACCACGGCAAAAAATATTGCCGTTAAATGAAGGTTTGTCGAAGTACAAAGTGCACGACCTGCGCGATAGCAAAGATTCCATTAAGCTTTCGCAAGAGATTGCTGTCAACAACGCTCGTAAAAAATTCGACCTGGGCCAGGGGCCATTGTTCAGAATTGAGATCATTCAGCAGACCGATCAAAAACTTATTTTACTCCTGGCCATTCATCACATCATCGCCGATGGGTGGTCTACCGAAATATTGTCGCGTGAATTAGCGAGCTTGTACGATCAGGGCCTGCAGGGTACCGCCGTTGTAAAGCCCAAGCAGCGCATCCAATACAAAGATTACGTGGCGTGGCAGAAAGAACTGTTGTCCGATATTGCGCTATCAGATCATCGACGATACTGGTTAGATCAGTTTGAAGGCGAGATACCGGTCTTGCAGTTGCCCACCGTATATCCGCGACCTGCAGTGAAGACCTATAACGGCAATAGAATGAGCTGCTTGATCGATCCTTCCACCAGCGAAAAAATTATTACGTTTTGCCGGGAGCACGAACTCAGTCAATATGCTTTTTTCCTGGCCTCGATCAATCACCTGATGTTTTTATACACAGGTGAAACCGATATTATTGTTGGGTCGCCATCTTCCGGCAGGAATCACCCAGACCTGGAGTCGCAGATCGGGTTCTTCCTCAACAACATTCCCATCCGCACCAGATTTGATAAGCATACAACATTCCAGCAGCTAGTCGAGAAGATCAAGAAGCTTACTCGTGACGCACAGGATCACAGCGATTACCCATTCCATTTGCTGGTTACGGAACTGAATTTAAAACGCGATTTGAGCCGGTCGGCTCTCTATGATATCGGATTTACCTGGCACGATATCGCAGCTACCGAGGAAGCCAAAGGACTTGATTTTGAGATGGCTCGGTATGATACGCCATTCGTGTCTGCGAAAGGCGACCTATGGTTTCACGGTATGAACACAGCAAAGGGCATTGTGTTTTTGATCGAATACAATACCGATTTATTCGATCAGCCATGGATGAACACTTTTTTAGAGCACATGAGGAAGTTGGTTTGCGAAGAGTTGGAGAATGTCTCGCGTTCATTGAATGAATACAATTATTTATCAGCGGCGGAACGAGAGCAACTACTAGAGTTCGCCGTTACAAAGCCTGTGACCGATGCCAGCAAGTCGTTTCTGCAAGCTTTCTGTGAAACTGTGGAGATATGCCCTGGAGACA
>JBMOKS010000121.1:16031-31409 GCA_049324355.1 Bacteroidota bacterium | reverse complement strand
TTGTAGTGATGATGATAGCACCGCTTCCACCATCTTGTCCGTATAACGCCGCAGCTTCTGGTCCCTTCAAAACTGTAATTGACTCAATATCGTTGGGGTTGATATCGGCGCCACGATTAGTATAATCATTACCTCGGTTGTCAAGATCAGAAACTAACCTGTGCTGATCGAAGGTTGCGTTGTTGATAACCAAACCGTCGACTACGATAATTGGCTGGTTGCTTCCAGACAACGAGTTCAGACCCCGTAAATTGATTGACGCTGATGCCCCTGGAAGTCCACTGGTTGGCGTCATGGTCAAACCTGCAACCCTACCTTGGAGAGACACCAAAAAATTCGAGCGTTGGGTCTGTGCAATATCTTGCCCCTTCACTTCCTGCACCGAGTATCCCAACGACCGTTTTTCCTGGCTAATACCCAACGCTGTAACAACTACTTCTGTCAGTTGAGTTACATCTTCCGATAGCTGCACATCGATCTGGGTTTGGCTGCCCACACTGACCTCTTGAGTTGCAAACCCAATAAATGAAAATACCAGCACGCCGTTTTGTTGTGGCACTTGCACGGTGTACTTCCCGTCGGCATCTGTAGATGTACCGATTGTCGAACCTTTTACGAGAATGGATACGCCTGGTAACGGTTCTTGATTTTTGGATGTCACCCGGCCCGATACTGTTTGACCCTGGGCCATGGCAGAATAAGAAATGAGCAGCCCGCCCACAACACAAACCGCGAAAAGCCGCAGTCTGCGTTTTGTTGCAAGACTCTCCTCTTGCGGGGATTTGAAAGAGTAAAAAGAATTATGCATAAAGTTAGGGGTTGAGTTTTCTATGAGCGGCTATTTGCATGTTTTTGCGGTATTTAGAGATTAAACACACAAAACCATTCGATAATTTGCCGGAATTTGCAACTTTTTACGGATATTCCTTCGGGATTCAGCAAAATATTTTGAGACGACGACGAGAAACGGAATTCTTAAATAGATTTGGCATTATGCTGAAAGAAGAACGCTTTGACTTTATCCTGAATGAAGTCAGAGTCCGTAATCGCGTACTTTTGACAGACCTTGCCGAGAAATTGCAGGTGTCGGAAGATACGGTGCGCCGGGATCTAAAGTACCTCGACGAACAGGGGAAAGTTAAAAAAGTACACGGAGGTGCTATTTCAAATTCATTTCACGTTTATTCTTATAAAGAGCAGGAGATATATGCTCACGAAAGCAAGTCGATCATTGCCCAGAAATCGCATGTGCTGTTGAAGGAAGGCCAGGTGATCCTTATGAGCGGTGGCACAACCAATCTCGAATTTGCCAGATTATTACCGAAAGAACTTCAGATCACGGTGTTCACACCCAGTCTTCCGGTGGCCATGCAACTGATCGAACAACCCAACGTTCAAACCATTTTTATTGGTGGCAAACTTTCTCATGAGGCCCAGATTGCACTCGGCGCAGATACCATTCAAACCATATCGCAGCTGCGGGCCGACCTCTGTTTTCTGGGAACCAGCCACCTTGACCCTGAGAACGGATTGTCGGAATTCGATTGGGAAGTAGTTCAACTGAAGAAGGCCATGATCCAAGCCTCCAGAAAGGTGGTATCCCTCACTATCTCCGAGAAGATAAATTCAACCCAGCACTACAAAGTTTGCAACGTCGAAGCCATTCACACGCTGATCACCGAACGCGACCCCAACGATCCCTTCCTTGAGCCCTTTAAAAAGCACGGGTTAGAGATACTCTAAGCAACATCTTTCCAACGTTGCCGTTACCTTGAGATGAAGGGAGGCGAAAAAGAAGCCTGATCGTGTCAGTCCGGCCAAGGTCATGATCGTGCCTTTGTGCATGATCAGTATTATTTTCCTTATCTTAGTGATCATTTTTTAAACTATGCTGAAAAAACTGCCTAAGGCCTTCCGGAACTTTTACATGGTGACCGGAGCCATTTTTTTTATGTGGGTCCTTTGTTTAGACTCCAATAACCTGATCACCCGGTTTCAGTTGACATCCAAGTTGAGTTCTCTCGAAGATGAGAAAGAGTACTACGAGAAGAAGATCCAGGATGTAGAAAAAGATCGTGAAGAATTATTTGGTACCCGCGAGCTCGTCGAAAAATTTGCCCGCGAAAAATACCTGATGAAGAAAGAAACGGAAGACATCTTTATTGTCATCGAAGAATAAAAAAAATTGTGTTATGCCACGCTTTGCCTGGACCATTTTATTGACATTTAGCTGCGGACTCGCTCTCGCACAAGGTGAAAACAATAGTTTGAAGGGAGTTCCTTTCAAAGAGAGGATCGTGACGGGTGGCGGCTTCGGACTTTCGTTTGGCAGTGGCCAGGATTTTTTCTCTTTATCACCCGTCATAGGCTACAGCATCACAGCTAAGTTCATGGCAGGAACAGGTATTACCTATCGATATACCAACTATAAGTACTACAAGCCTTCTTTGAAGCTCAATGACTACGGCGTCAACCCCTTCTTGAGATACACAGTTTACCGCGGCTTTTTCCTCCAGACGGAATACGAATATTTGAATTACGAGTTTCCGGTGACGATCACTGAAACGACACGCAAAGGGTTCAGTAGTTTTATGGCTGGTGGTGGTTTGATACAACCCTTGGGGGACAAGGCTGCACTCTATTTTATGGCGCTTTATAATTTTTCTTACAAGAGTTCGGACGCGCTTACTTATACACCTTACACCAGTCCTTTGGTCATCAGGGCGGGTATCAACATCGGCCGGTACATCGGCATCAATTAAATCTTACTTTTAGTTTAGTCGCCAGTTGGTGGAGGTCTTCCACAACTTTAGCATTCAGCGGAATTCCGTTTTTCATTCTTTCTGCTGTCATTTCTCGCTCCGGATCACCGGGAATTAAAACCCGTTCTTGGCCGTCAGTTGTTTGCGCAGAGCGGAATCTGGAGATCCAATTGTCCATATGTGACTTGAATTCTGTTGCCGGACGAAATGCATCTATTCGCATAGCACCAAAAAAATGGCCTATTCCTGCACCCACAGGATCGGCAGGAGGAGCGAGGAAACTTACAAACGGCGGAACCCATGGGCCATAGTTAGCGCCCGACAAAACAGCCGAAAAAATATCTACCCACGCACCGAGACAATAACCCTTATGACTGCCATGTTCGCGATCGCTGCCTAGCGGGATCAACGCGCCACCGTCTTTCAACTCATGGGCATTGGTCGAGGGCTCTCCCTTTTTTGTTTGTATCCAGCCAAGGGGAGCATCCATATTTTTTCTCTGAAGAATTTCTAGCTTACCATTTGCGGCCGTTGTCGTGGCAAAATCGGCCACAAACGCAGGCTGCTGGTCAGCGGGAATGGCAACGGCTATGGGGTTTGTACCCAGTAATCGCTCGACAGAAAAAGTAGGAGCTACCAATGGACTGGCATTGGTCATAGCCATGCCGATCATGTCGTGTTCGAGTGCCATCATAGCATGATAACCCGCAATGCCAAAGTGGTTGGATCCTTTTACGGCTACCCAGCCGGTGCCGGCAACTTTAGCTTTTTCTATCGCGACCTGCATTGCATATGGTGCCACTACAAGACCCAAGCCGGAGTCGCCATCCACAACCGCAGTGCTGGGAGACTCGTGAACAATCTTCACAGCCGGCCTGGCATTGATACGGTTAGCTTCCCACAACCGAACATAACCCGAAAGCCTCGCAATACCATGGGAATCTATACCGCGCAAGTCGGCGTTCAACAAAACCCCGGTGGCAGTTCTGGCTTGGTCATCCGGGCAACCCATGTTCTTAAAAACTTCCAGTGCAAAGTTCTCCAGTGTCGCCAGGGCAAAAATCTTATCCATGCTGTTACGCTTAAAAGCGCAAAAGTAATTCAATGAAACAATAATGTGAAGGTTAAAGAACAGGTTCTTCAATTTCTGCCGGGAAACGAATGGTAAAGGTGGTGCCCTCTCCGGGGGTACTTTCAACATCAATGGTGCCTCCAAGTACTTCAGTTTGCGTTTTGGTGAGAAATAGCCCAAGACCTTTGCCCTCAACATGGGTATGAAAGCGCTGATACAACGTGAACATTTTCGACCGGAAAAGCTCCAAATCAATACCCATACCATTGTCGCTGACGGTGAAGCCGACGTAGCCCTCATTTCGGAAAGTCTTGATCTCGATTACAGGCATTTTATTGGAGGCCCGGTATTTAATGCTGTTCATGATCAGGTTGGAAAGAATACTTTGGAAGTAACTTCTGATCGTGAAAAAGAAATGAACAGCCGAAAAATCAGTTTTGATCTCCACGCGATTGGCCACAAGCTGCGATCGGAAAGTTTGCTCGAAATTGTCCATCATTTCTACAAGGTCGATCCATTCCTTGGGCTGCGATGTGTTGCTCCTGATCTCCAGCACTTTGGTTAGATCGCGGATAACTTCGTCGAGTTTATGCACTGAACGGTTGAGCATGCCAAAAAGATCTTTTAGAAAAGGACTCATTTCTTCCCGATCTGAAAGCCGCAGTAACCCGAGTACCGTGGCTACCGGTCCACGCAAATTGTGCGAAGCAATAAAGGAGAATTGTAATAGATTATTATTCTGATCTATAAGCTGTTCGAGCAGATTGTTCACTTCGTCCTCTTTCTTCTTACGTTCTGTAATGTCTTGCCCGATACCAATGATACTGCCGTCAGACAAAACGATATTGGTCCAACTGGTGTCAATGATAGTGCCTGCTTTCGTCGTGGTTTTAAAGTCTATCCATTTACCCTCCTCCTTCAGGAATTCGAAGAGCTTTCGCTGTTGCATTTTATCAGGGTAAAGTTCAGCCATCATATTTTTCCCGACAGCTTCTTCAAGCGTCCAGCCCAAAGTGTGTTCACAATTTTTGTTGACGAACATCACCTTAAGTTTATGGTCGAGCAGCACGACGCTGAGCGGCAGACTGTCAACCAGTTTTTGCAACATTTCTCTTTGCTGATGGAGTTCTATTTCTATCTGCTTTTGCGAAGTGATGTCTGTAATGATACCGTCAATGCGCAACGGTTTGTTGTTTTCGTCACGGATGATCCAGATACGGGCATTGATCCATTTTATTGCTCCGTGTTTGGTTCTGATGCGGTGCTCTACCTGCGAAAAAGAAGACTCTTCCAGGTCTTTTTTGACTCGCAGCACGAGACCCTTATCGTCTTCGTAGATCGAGTTGCGCAGCACATTGGTGTCGTTCAGGAATTCTTCCACCTTGTATCCGTAGATGACTTCTGCCGCCTGGTTCATAAAGTCAATGCACAGTTCGCCTTTTTCGTTGTAGCGCCCCGACCATACAACGTCCTTGAGCGTAGCCATGATCTTGTTCAGCTTCTCTTCGCTTTGCGATACCAGTTGTTTCGCCTGTTCTTCAACTCTGCGCTGCGCCAGCACCAGTTGCTCGTTAGTGCTGTGGAGTTCTTCGTTTGTCGACGTCATCTCCTCATTGGATGTGACAAGCTCTTCGTTGAGCGTGAGTAGATCACGGTTGGCTTCGTCAAGTTTTTTTGTTCTTTCGACGATCTTCAGTTCCAGGTTCTCGTTTAGTTCTCTCAGATCATTTTCGTATTGTATTCGCAAGCTGATGTCATGCGCCAGGATGAGTTCGGCTTTGTGCCCCTTCCACATCACAGGCGTAGAGAATATCTCTACAAAAATGACCTCGCCATTCTTTTTAATATGCCGCCACGTGCCGGAAGTATAAAATCCTTTTTTTATCGTTGTGAACGCTTTTTCCAAACGAGGTAGGTCCTCCCGAGGACGAATATCCTTGATGGACATCGACAGAAATTCTTCATGGCTATATCCATAATGGAAAATGGCAGCTTCGTTGACAGCCAGAAACTTTAGCGTGCTCAGATCATAGATCCACATCGCGTTAGGGTTGTTTTCGAAAAGCGCCTGGTATTCCTCAAAACCTTTGACGAGCTTGGCATGATAGCGATGAATGAAGAAGTATAAAACGATGGCGGAAAATAAGATAAAGGAAGATCGGATCAGGACCTGCATTCTGTTCAAGTGCCTGGAGACTTCATCTTCAAAGCGGGAATTCAGCACTATTGTGCTGAAGTAGATCCATAAGAGCCCCAGCGCCACGTAAACGAATGCAATGCGCAGCGCCTGTTTATGATAACCAGACATGCAACCATCAGTTTAAAGAGTAAATTGTCAATGGTGGGCTCCATAGAGTTAATATACGCAGAATCGCTCATTTATGATTAAATTCTCGGAAGAATTCAGCCTTTGAAATCCGCTTAAATGCTATAATTTCCCAGAGAAATTATGGAATTTCCTTTTTGAGATCATCTATAGTCAAAAAATAAATAATTCAATATGAAAAAAGTTAGCCTCTGCGTGGCTCTGTTACTACCGGCGTTTAACGTCTTCTGCCAGCAGGATAAAAGAATCGATTCGAAGATCACACAGGTCATTGTGTTTTTAAACAAAGCCCAAGTTACACGAGAAGTAAAAACACGAATTGAAGCGGGAAAAACCAACCTCATTTTAACAGGCCTCACGGCGCAACTGGACCAGGAAAGCATCCAGGTGGCCGGAAAGGGGAATTTTATTATACTGGGCATTGCACACCAACAGAATTATATAAATGAATTTAATGAGCCACGGTCCCTGAAACAGTTGAAAGATTCATTGGAATATCTGCAACGGCTGGTGTCTATTGAAAGTAGTCAGAAAGAAATACTCAACCGCGAAGAGCAAATGCTGCTCAGCAACCAAAAAATCGGCGGCACCAATCAGAACCTAACCGTAGCGGAACTGAAAGCGATGGCTGACTTCTATCGCAACAGATTAAGCGAAATAGTGATGACCAGAATCAAAGTAGATGAGAAAATCAAAAAATTAAATGAGAAAATCACCAAACTTCAGCGTCAAATCAACGAACAGAATGATCTCTACGCACGCAATACCAGCGAGATCGTTATATCACTTTCGGCTGACGCAGCAACTCCTGTGGACCTTGAAGTGAATTATGTTGTGGCCAACGCAGGATGGAATGCCGTCTACGATCTGCGTGCGATCAACACCAAAAATCCGGTTCAATTGAATTACAAAGCAAACGTTTTTCAAGGCACCGGGGAAGAGTGGAAAAATGTGAAGCTGAAACTTTCTACGGCCAACCCCAACCTAGGCGGTTTAAAACCCGAACTCATGGCCTGGTATCTCAATTTTAATACGCCGATTTATTATTATGACAAAAAAGCAAAATTGTCGGCCGCAGGAGCCGTACACCGTGCTGCCTCGGCACCTGCTCAGGAAGTTGCCGACGACGAATTGCTGAAGGCCGAAACTGTTTCCGAATATGTGAGCACCATCCAAACGTCACTCAATACTGAATTTGATATCGCGTTGCCATACACGGTGGGCTCGTCTAACAAGCCAACACTCGTTGATATTCGAACGCACGAAATGAAGGCTGACTACCTCTATGCGGTTGCGCCCAAACTGGATCGCGATGCATTTCTAATGGCTCGCGCCACGGGCTGGGAAGAATTTAACCTGCTGCCGGGAGAGGCGAACGTTTTTTTCGAAGGCACATTTGTCGGCAAAACGTACATCGACCCCAACAACATTAAGGATACGCTGTCGGTGTCGCTGGGCCGAGATAAACGTATGGTTGTGAAACGCGAGAAATTAAAAGATTTCAGTTCGCGTAAACTGATCGGCACCAATCAGCGAGAAAGCTATGCTTATGAAATCTCCGTCAGGAATACGAAGTCAGAACCTGCGAAGATCAACTTGGAAGACCAGGTGCCGGTTTCACAAGACAACCAGATCGAGGTTACTGTAAGCGATGTTGGAGGGGCTAAGTATAACAAAGACACCGGTAAGTTGATTTGGGAAATGAGCCTTCAACCAAACGAAACAAAAAAAGTTGTGTACAAATTCGAAGTGAAGTACCCTAAAGACCGAACGATACCAGGATTGGAATAAAGAATCATCAAAGGATTGTCACGCCGACAATCCTTTTTTTACAGAACTTATTTTACCCTCTCAGATAACCAGGCCAACACACCTTCCTTCAAAGAATAAGTAGAAACCCTGATGCGGCTGAAATTATATTTTTCCAGCAAGTATCGAACTAGACAACAAGCAACAACGATCATATCGACACGCATTTCGATCATGCCTGGAATCAGCATTCGTTGCTGCCGGTTCTTGGCGATAAGCTCGTGATAGATCTCGTAGAATCCGGGAACAGTAAGTGGAGTCTCAATTTCCTCGGTAGTCTTATGAATGTCGTGGCGAATGCAGAAAATGTCGCTGAGGGTGTCAAATGTTCCCGATGATCCCACAAGAACATAAGGTCTGTGCTGGTTAATAGCTTCTGATAACGGGGCAATAGATGTGTCAAAAAATTGATTGAGAGCTTCGATTTCCTCGGGTTTGATCGGATCACTTTTTTGGAATTTTTCCAATAATCGTTGGGCTCCAATCTCGAAGCTTTGTTTCCAGAAGATATGATCATGATTGGCGATGATAAATTCCACGCTGCCGCCACCAATATCAATGATCAGATTCATATCATCGCCCAGGCCCAGCGCCGATCGCACGCCTTGATAGATAAACTCGGCTTCCTGCTCACCCGAAATGATATTCACCTCAATGCCGGTAATTTCTTTTATCCTCCGGGCAACTTCTTCTCCATTGCGGGCGTTGCGCAAGGCGCTGGTCCCAAAGGCGTATACCTTACCTATTTCTTCCCTGTCAATCACATTTTTAAAGCTTTGCATGGCCACCAACGCGCGGTTCAGACCGCCTTCTGTGATATAACCTTCATTGATACCGCCCATGCCGATCTTCACCGCCAGGCGCTCGCGATGCACAATGTTATAGCCGCGCCCGCCACCCTCTGCGATCAGGAGGTGAAATGTATTGGTGCCCAGGTCTATAATAGCAATCTTGTTTTTCATGAGCTCTAAAAGCCGTGCGAATTTAATACTATATTTCGACCGCGTTTTGTTTATTTAGAATTACCTCATACACATCATGGCCAAACGAAGTACCATAGAACCCGTAATGAAAAAGAAATTTGACGAGCTGGAACGAAAGAACCAGGAAGCTTTACAGGGCGGCGGAGAAAAAAGAATTGAACAACAACATGCTAAGGGAAAACTCACCGCACGCGAGCGCATTCAACTATTAATGGATGATGGTTCGTTTGAAGAACTAGGCAAGTTCGTCATGCACCGAAGCAAAGATTTTGGACTAGACAAAGAATACTACCTCGGCGACGGTGTTGTCACCGGTTACGGAACCGTGAGCGGAAGACTGGTTTATGTTTTCTCGCAAGACTTTACCGTATTTGGCGGATCCCTTTCTGAGACCCATGCCGAGAAGATCGTGAAGATCATGGACCTTGCCATGAAAAATGGCGCCCCTGTCATCGGTCTGAATGACTCCGGTGGTGCACGCATACAAGAAGGTGTTGTGTCGCTGGGTGGATATGCCGATATTTTTTATCGTAATACGTTAGCTTCGGGTGTTATCCCTCAGATCTCTGCGATCATGGGCCCCTGTGCTGGTGGCGCGGTGTACTCGCCGGCGATCACCGATTTTATCTTTATGGTAGAGAATACATCCTTCATGTTTGTTACCGGCCCAAACGTCGTGAAGACTGTAACGCATGAAAATGTAACAGCAGAAGAATTAGGTGGTGCTATTACCCACAGCACCAAAAGTGGTGTGACACATTTTGCTTGTGGCAACGAAGCCGAGTGTATCAGCCAGATCAAAAAATTAATAAGCTACATTCCTCAAAATTGCGAGGATAGTGTGCCCCGTCTGCCTTACACACCCGGTGAAGAAAAACGTGCAGCATTGAATGATATTGTGCCGAACAATCCTAACCAGCCTTATGATATGCGTGAGGTAATAAATGGTGTGGTGGATGACGGTACTTTCTTTGAGGTTCATAAGAACTTTGCCGAAAATATTGTTGTAGGCTTTGCCCGCATTGCCGGAAGGAGCATAGGCGTGGTGGGAAACCAGCCGGCGTCATTGGCTGGCGTGCTGGATATTGACTCCAGTGTGAAAGGAGCACGCTTTGTCAGGTTCTGCGACTGCTTTAATATTCCTTTATTAGTATTCGAAGATGTGCCGGGATTTTTGCCCGGTACAGATCAGGAGTGGAATGCAATTATCACCAACGGAGCAAAATTACTGTATGCCTTCTCAGAAGCTACGGTTCCCCGGGTGACGGTCATCACGCGCAAGGCCTATGGCGGAGCGTATGATGTGATGAACTCAAAACACATTGGAGCCGACCTGAATTACGCCTGGCCTACTGCCGAAATCGCCGTGATGGGAGCGAAAGGGGCCGCTGAGATTATCTTCAAAAAAGAGATCTCCGAAGCCGAAGATCCGCAGGCGAAGCTGAATGAAAAAGTTGAAGAATATACCCGTAAATTCGCCAACCCATATCGCGCGGCACACCGCGGTTACATCGATGAGGTAATCTACCCCGATCAGACCCGTGAGAAATTGATCCGCGCCTTCGATATGCTCGAAAACAAGGTGGCAAAACTACCAAAGAAAAAACATGGCAATATTCCCCTCTGATCTCTGAACCATTGAAAGTTTAACGTTATGGATAAAAAAAGCAAAGAGTTTCTATTTGAGTATTTGAACAATGCTTCACCTACGGGCTTTGAAACATCGGGGCAGCAAATCTGGCTCGACTACCTGAAGCCGTATATCAACGATTATATGGTGGATGTCTACGGTACCGCAGTCGGGATTATCAACCCCAAGGCCAGCTACAAAGTGGTAATTGAAGCCCATGCTGACGAAATATCGTGGTTTGTTAACTATATCACCGATGATGGCTATATCTACGTGAGGCGAAACGGCGGATCGGACCATCAAATAGCCCCGTCTAAACGGGTAAATATCCATACCGAAAAAGGCATCGTAAAAGGCGTCTTTGGCTGGCCGGCTATCCACGTTCGCGATGCTGCCAAGGAGGAAGCACCCTCTTTAAAGAACATCTTTATCGACGTGGGGGCCGAAAACAAGAAAGAAGTAGATGCCATGGGCATCCACGTGGGCTGTGTAATAACCTTTGAAGATCAGCTAATAGAATTGAATAAGCGCTGGTTGGTGGGCAGAGCGCTGGATAATCGCATGGGCGGTTATATGATCGCCGAAGTGACCCGTCGACTGAGCGAAAACAAGAAGAAACTGCCTTTTGGGTTATACATAGTCAATTCTGTTCAGGAAGAGATCGGTTTAAGGGGTGCTGAAATGATTTCCAGGCGAATAAAGCCGGATTTGGCAATTTGTACAGACGTTACCCACGATACCCAGTCGCCTATGTATAATAAGAAGGAGAGTGGAAATCTGAAATGTGGCAATGGACCCGTGCTTTGTTATGGGCCGGCGGTACAGAATAATGTTCTCAAAATGGTACTTGAAACAGCCCAAAAAAGGAAAATACCCTTCCAGCGGCAAGCCGTTTCCAGGTCGACGGGTACGGACACGGACTCGTTTGCCTACTCTTCAGAGGGGGTAGCCTCGGCTTTAATATCATTGCCGCTGAAATACATGCATACCACCGTAGAAATGGTACATAAAGAAGACGTGGATAACGTCATAAATCTCATTTACGAATTCCTTTTACAACTCAAGGCTGGGCACGACTTCCGGTACATTAAGTAATTGTTAAATCAAACCTTACATCAATAAGGTTGATTGCCTAATAGGTTCCTGCATGTTTTTTGGGGAACCTATTTTTGTATCATCAAACAAGCAAACAAAAACAATTAACAAACACCCGAAGTCCTCAACTATGAAAAAGGTAAACGCTCTGGTAATTGCGGCCCTCATGATAAGTGCCAGCACATTCGCACAAGACAGACCTGCACATGAAGTGTATTCAATGATGGTCTTTAACTTCATTAAGTATGTACAATGGCCTGATCACGCCGGTTCTGGCGAGTTTGTGATCGGTGTAGTCGGTAATGGCGATGTGTACAACACGCTTAATTCTTGGTACGGTGGCAAACCCCGCGGAACTAAGACTTATGTGATCAAGAAGTTCAACTCTTCTGCTGAGGTGACAGATTGCCACGTGGTATTCATCGACAAATCCAAGAGCGGTGAATTCGAAAACATAAATAACAAAGTAAAAGGTAAAGGAACATTGGTTATCACCGACAAAAACGGCTTAGGTGAAAAAGGCAGTGGTATCAATTTCAAGACTGTAGATAACAAATTGAAGTTTGAGTTAAACCAAAAAGCGCTTGAGGCTTCTAACCTCAAAGTTTCCGGTGCACTCTCTTCAATGGCGATTTTGATTTAATGGGTTGTTTGGAAAGCCCCAAACCCCGAGTAATACCGGGGTGGGGTTTTTTCCTATTAAAATCGTAGATTAGCATTTAACCACCTAAATTTTTTAATCTATGAAGACGACAGCTTTTTTAATGGCACTTGCCCTGTTTACGGGCACATCTATCGCACAAGAAAGGCCCACGCATGAAATACATGCGGCCATGGTTTACAACTTCATGAAATATGTGGAGTGGCCAAACCAGGGAGATCCAGGAGACTTTGTTGTGGGTGTGATCGGTGAAGATAATGTTTTCAACACGCTGAAAGGGTGGTACGATGGCAAACCCAAAGGAACCAAGAAATACGTCATCCGGAAACTTGGTTCAGCGGCAGAAGCTGCAGATTGCCAGGTGGTGTATGTTGGAAAGTCCAAGAATAAAGAATTTGAAAGTATTAAAACCAGTGTTACCGGCAAATCTATACTGACCATCACCGATGGTAACGGCCTGGGACACAAAGGAAGTTGTATCAACTTCAAAGTTATTGATGGCAAGCTGAAATTTGAACTCAACCAAGGTGTAGTCACAGGCGCAAACCTCAAAGTGTCAAGCCAGTTGAGCAGTATGGCCATCATGATCTAAACCTAACCTATGATATTATGATCTACTAATCACCTCTGCAAATGCAGGGGTTTTTGTGAGAAACTAGTTGGCTATGGAGAAAGAAGGGATGTTCAAAGAGTTGGTAGAAAATTCAAATGACATCATTATCGTTACAGACAAGGATTTCACTATCCGTTATATATCCTCGGCTGTAACCAAAGTATTTGGCGCGGAACCAGTGATCTTACTGGGACGAAATATTTTTGAATTCGTAAACCAGGACAAGATCGACCGCTGGAAGCAATGCCTGCAGGAAAACAAGAACAGTATCCTGACTGAAGAAATAGGCTTGCAAATCAAAAAGAAGGAAGTTCTGTATTTTGATATTCAGATATCCAACCTGCTGAACCATTGTAATGTTCAGGGACTGGTGCTGAAGCTACACGACATCACAGACAAAAAACAAAAAGAACAGGAACTGATCCGGTCCAACCAGCAATTGGATCAGGTCATCTATAAAACTACGCACGACCTCAAAGCTCCCCTCATGTCTGCGTTGGGCCTGGTAAATCTGGCCCAGCGAGCACCCGCCGACGAGCAGGGACAGTACGTAGAAATGATCAAGAAAAGCCTTTTAAACCTCAATTCCCTTATCGAGGAAATGAACAACTTTTTCAGGAATGAAAAACTTGCGCTTCACAGGGATAAAATTAATATTGAGGAAGTATTGAAGAGTGAATTGGGTAGTCTTACCAACCTCTACCAGGAAAGCAAGATCAATATCCAACTCGAAATCGGACGTGCTGTTGACTTTTATTCGGATAGCATACGGGTAAAGACGATCCTGACCAATATTCTGTCAAATGCTATCAAGTATAGCGATCCCAAAAAGGGAGCACCTTTTATCCAAATTGAGGTAAATGTGAATGAAGAATTTTGCGAAATACGGATTGAAGACAACGGAATCGGAATAGAACCTGAATATCAGGCTAAAATATTCGATTTGTTTTTCCGCGCAACAAGCCATTCACATGGAACCGGACTTGGCTTATTTATTGTTAAAGACACAATAGAGCGGTTGAAGGGAAGTATTGAAGTAACCTCAACACCTGGTCAGGGAACAGCTTTCCTGATCAAGATACCGAATCAGATCAGTCAGCCAATCGAGGTTGACTAATAAAGATATACGCGCAGGGTCTCAGAGTTTTTATAGAGAGGGTCTTTTCTCTGTGTACTCTGTGCGTTTTTTTTAATTCATCCAAGTCAATCTTTTTTACCTTTGGTCGCATGCCCTCTAAATCATTTTCAGACCAAATGGGAGTGGAAATCAATATTTCATTTCCTCCTAAGCGAATAATCTCCCTTGTGCCTTCACAGACAGAACTGCTGGCAGCGCTGGGTTTGAATGAACAGCTTGTTGGCATCACGAAATTTTGCGTTCATCCCCCAACGTGGCTGGGTGCTAAAAATATCGTCGGTGGCACAAAGAATTTCAATTTTGAGATTATTGACGACCTCAAACCCGATCTGATCATTGGCAATAAGGAAGAGAACTACGAGGAAGGCATCCGTGCCCTACGTGTGAAATACGCCGTTTGGATGAGTGATATCGCTTCCTTATGTGACGCTCTGGACATGATTAAATCCATTGGCGAGCTTACAGACCACGCGAAAAAAGCCCGGCAGCTAATCCACGACATCGAGTTTTCATTTCGACATCTTAAGAAAAAGGTCCCGGCCAATGTTCTTTATCTGATTTGGCGCAAACCCTGGATGGCGGTCGGGCATGGCACGTTCATTCATACTATGATTGAAACTATCGGGTGGCAAAATTGCTTGCACGAGATGCCGCGATACCCTCGATTAACAGCTGAAGAAATCCAGGCTCTTAAACCAGATTATATATTGCTTTCCTCCGAACCTTATCCTTTCCAGGAAAAGCACAAACAAGAATTGCAAAACCTCTGCCCTGACGCGAAGATCGCGCTGGTAGATGGTGAAATGTTCTCATGGTATGGAAGCCGTTTGGTCAAGGCCCCGGCTTACTTCAACAGCCTTATGATTGATTGAGCGTAAAACCCACTCGTTTAAGATCATCCCAGAATGTAGGGTATGATTTTTTCACCACCGCAGGATTTTGAATGTTCACGTCCATCTGCGTTGCCAGTGGCGCAAAAGCCATGGCCATCCGGTGGTCCTTATAAGTAGCAAAGGTTGCATTCTGTGGCAGTCGAGGTGAAGGTATCAGCTCCCAATGTGAAGCAGATTCCCTTAAATCGGCACCGATTTTACGGAGTTCGATTTGAAGCGCCTCAATCCGATCGGTTTCCTTGATGCGTAAACTTTCAAGCCCAGTGAAATAGCCCCTAATTCCTTTGGCAGCACATACCACAGCAATGGTCTGTGCAAGGTCAGGGCAATGCGTGAAGTCCCATCTGATCTCATTTTCGGCCGTTGTTTTGGTTAAATGTAATAAGTCGCCCTTAA
>JBMOKS010000121.1:3569-16021 GCA_049324355.1 Bacteroidota bacterium | reverse complement strand
CGCGTACACCCAGAAACTTCATGATATCTACAACTTTGCTGTCGCCTTGCAAAGAGGTAAGCGATAGTCTCGGCAGAAGGATATCGGCTTCCTGCGCAAGCGCAACCATGGCGAACCAATAGCTAGCGCCCGACCAGTCTGACTCCACCGTAAATTCAGCAGGCTTATAGGATTGATGGGAGACGATAATCTTGTTTTCCTGAAGGTCGCTTGAAACGCCGAAATGCTTCATCAGCGAAGCGGTCATTTCTATATAGGGACGACTTCCAACTTTGCCTTCCAGTACGAGCGTTAAGCCTTGCGGAAGCACAGGGGCTACCATCATCAGCGCAGAAATGAACTGGCTGCTCACGTCGCCGCGAATGTTGATGGTATCCGTTTTTTGGTCCTTGAAACTTTTGATGTGCAGCGGTGGATAGCCTTCCTTCTCCCCGTACTGAATATCAACTCCTAACGAATGTAAGGCGTTCACCAGAATACCTATGGGTCTTTCTTTCATCCGCGCACTACCGGTAAGAGTTTTTCGTTGACGTGTTACTGCGAAATATGCCGTTAAAAAACGCATGGTGGTGCCAGCATCCTCGACGTCAATCACAGGGTCCGGAGAATTGACGAGCCTCATCATGAGTTGCGTATCGTTGGCATCGGAAAGATTGTGAAGTTTGGAAAGGTTACCTCCCAACGAATTCATGATCAATACGCGGTTACTAATACTTTTGGAAGATGGCATGGAAGATGCTATTCCTTGTAGTGCCGACTTTTGCTTGATAGATAAACTTGTGTTCAAGGATGTCAAATTATGGTCGGGCAAATTACATGATGTAAAAGATTTTTGTTTAGGCTTTGAAACAATTACACAAAAAATAAAGTTAAATTGAATAGTATGAGTACAACCAGTAAAATAGCGATCGGAGTGAGTATTGCGTCCGGTGCTTTGTTGGCTGCTTGGTTGCTAACAGGCACTCGTAAGGAAAAGACCAAGAGGTTAATTTCTCGGGGGAAAGCGTCGTTGAAAAATTCCCTTCAAAAGAATGAAACCCGTGTAATCGATGACCCAGAAGTTCATTATTACATCTGAACAGAACGGTAAAATGACAGAGCCCCTTTTACCTCTTCTAGGCTGACCTCACAATTCAATTGCGCACTTCCTATGCCATCCAGAAGTACGCAAAGAATTCTATTCTCCTTATTTTTCTTGTCTTGCGTCGTTAGTGTAGCAATATCTGCTACGTCGCTTTCCTTAAATTCTGCCTTACCAAATATTTTCACGATATAATCCGTGATCTCTTGAAAAGACGAATCTGACAGCAGGCCACGCTTCGAGGCAATGTAACTTTCAGCAACCAATCCGGCGGCCACCGCTTCGCCATGGAGAATCTTCCGGCCGGCCCCTAACAGATAACTTTCTAGTGCATGACCAATGGTGTGGCCCGCATTTAGAATCTTGCGCAGGCCTTTTTCTTTGGGATCTTCTGTGGTTACAAAAGCCTTGAAGGCCACGGAATGTTGGATAAGCCTGTTCCAATCCTGTTGCTCGAGTGACTTGCCTATAATTTCCTTCCAAACCGCAGCATCAGAAATGAGGGCGTGTTTGAGTATTTCTGCAAAGCCAGAACGCAATTCTGCCTTTGGGAGGGTTTGCAAAAAACCACTATGCAACAGCGTGAGCGCCGGTAATTGAAATACACCGATGTGATTTTTGAAATGTTTAAAATCAATACCCAGCTTTCCGCCGATGCTGGCATCTACTTGCGCCAGCAAGGTTGTGGGGATTAACACAAAATCGATTCCCCGTTTAAATGTCGCGGCGCAGAATCCGCCCATGTCACCTAAAACACCGCCACCGAGTACAATTAACAGCGAATGACGATCTAACGCCTGTTCGGTAAGATCACTCCAGATGCTGATACAAGTCTCAAGTGTTTTATGTTCTTCGCCACTCTTGACTTTTATTGTCTTGTGTTCAGGTAAGGATTGCCTGATCAGCGGATAGCAGTGCAGAAAAGTATTTTCGTCGGCCAGCAACGTAATTTTGCTATATTTTTTCTGGCTCAAAAAATTTTTCAGATCAGTCGCCGGATCAGAAGAAAGCAAAACATTTTCTGGTAAGCTCAAAGCGTTGCTAATTAAAGTTTTGAAATTATAAAAGAAGGTGGACTTCGCCGAAATAAAAAGTCAACTTAAAAAACCCATCAAACCCGCTGAGACACCGAAGGCCTGGCACGGCGACCTGTTATTAAGTTTCTGGAATCGATTGCAATTGGAATTAAGCCAATTAATATATTTGCGCACCTTTTGAATTATGGAACCAGAACCGCAAATCTCATTTGACGACACCGCCGTAGCATTTTCTTATAAATCCAACTGGGCGTTACGCAAGGCCAATTTTATTTTCTCTCTCGTAAATCACCCTTGGATATCTTCCATTGCCACCGGCACGGTAAAATTTGCATTAAAAATAGGATTGCCCATAGAAGGCCTTATTCGCAAAACGGCCTTCGATCACTTTTGTGGAGGCACCAGTATTGAAGACAGCGAAAAGGCAATTCTGCAGTTAGCGCATTACCACGTAGGCACAATCCTCGATTATTCGGTGGAAGGTGAAAAATCCGAAATAGGCTTTGACCTTACTATGCAGGAAACCTTGCGCACCATAGAAAAGGCCAGAAACTCAAAACATCTGCCATTTACAGTTTTTAAGGTCACGGGCCTTGGATCGACCGAACTGCTCGAAAAAATTCAATCGGATCAGGCTTTAACCCCGGCTGAAAAAGAGGCCTTTGAACGCGTAAGATCCCGCGTCGATAAGATATGTGCGGCAGCTCACCAGGCTAAAATCCCTGTGTTGGTAGATGCCGAAGAAACTTGGATCCAGGAGCCCATCGATACGCTGGCCTATGAAATGATGGCTCGTTATAACAAAGAAAGGTGCATTGTATTTAATACCTACCAGCTATACCGCACCGCATCGCTGAATAATCTTCAAACATCCTACCAGGAAGCCGTAAAGCAGAACTATTTTTTAGGTGCTAAGCTGGTTCGTGGTGCGTACATGGAAAAGGAAAGGGCGCGCGCGCAGGAAAAAGGTTATCCTAGCCCCATTCAGCCCACAAAAGAAGCATCTGACAAGGCTTTTAACGAGGCGCTGGTCTTTTGTATTCAACATATAGACCGTATTGCCTTGATGTGTGGCTCGCACAATGAATACAGCAACTACCACCTCACCCGGTACATGAAGCAATATAATTTGCAACCCGGCGATCCGCGTGTATGGTTTGCACAGCTTTATGGTATGAGCGATAATATCTCCTTTAATCTGGCCAAGGCCGGCTATAATGTAGCCAAGTATGTTCCGTATGGCCCCGTGAAGTCTGTTATGCCGTACCTGTTCAGAAGGGCTGACGAGAACACATCGGTGGCAGGCCAAAGCAGCCGGGAGCTTACACTGATCAGAAAGGAACTGGAGCGTCGCCGGAAAGCTGCGTAGAGACCCGGGTGCGTTAAATTGGCAACCAAGGTGGATCGCAGTGCCGTGGCCATACCCATCAGCGAACCTCGGCTCGCGGCTTGTTTTTGTGCACCATTTTTACAACAGCTTTATTCCATTATTTTTGCCGTGAAATTTGGAAAAATATGTCGCTCAGTGAACAGGAAGTAATACGGAGGCAAAAGCTGCAGGAACTTGAAAAGTTAGGAATCAACCCCTATCCAGCCGAATTATTCAAGGTCAACGTATCGACCGCGGAGATCCTTGAAAATTATGAACGCCACAAGAGCGACTACCGCGATATTTCCATCGCTGGCCGTATCATGAGCACCCGTATTATGGGCAACGCCTCCTTTGCGGAACTGCAGGATGAAACAGGTCGTATCCAGATCTATCTCCGCCGCGACGACCTCTGCCCCGGTGATGACAAGACATTATACAATGTCGTTTTTAAAAAGCTGGTCGATATTGGCGATATCATCGGTGTTTCAGGCTATGGGTTCACCACGCAAACAGGTGAAATTTCTATCCACGTAACCGGCTTCACTATTCTTTCCAAGGCGTTGAGACCCCTGCCCGTGGTGAAGACCACGGTAGATGAACAAGGCAAAGAAAATGTCTTCGATGCATTTACCGACCCGGAACAACGATATAGAATGCGTTATGTCGACCTGATCGTTAACCCTCAGGTACGCGATACTTTCGTGAAGCGCACAAAACTTGTGAATTCGATGCGGGAGTATTTGAACGATAAGGCTTATCTGGAAGTTGAGACACCTATCCTTCAGCCCTTGTATGGCGGAGCCGCTGCGCGACCATTCAAAACGCATCACAATACGCTCGACATGACGTTGTACCTGCGTATTGCCAATGAACTTTACCTTAAGCGACTGATCGTGGGGGGATTTCCCGGTGTGTATGAATTCTCTAAAGATTTCAGAAACGAAGGTATGTCGCGTTTCCATAATCCGGAGTTCACGCAGATTGAATTGTATGTCGCCTACAAGGATTATTACTGGATGATGGATCTGGTGGAGGAGATGATCGAAAAAGTTGCCATCGACCTGCACGGCACAACACAAGTGAAGGTGGGAGAGAACGTCATTGACTTCAGGAGACCGTGGACTCGTTACACGATGTTTGAAGCGATCCAACACTTTACCGGCGTCGATATTTCCAACATGAACGAACAGGAGTTGCGCGACACATGCCGTAAACTCAATGTTCCAATGGATGACACGATGGGCAAAGGCAAACTCATCGACCAGATCTTCGGCGAGAAGTGTGAGCCTAATTTGATTCAGCCCACATTCATTACGGACTACCCGATCGAGATGTCGCCACTGGCAAAAAAGCATCGCAGCAAGCCGGGCTTGGTCGAGCGCTTTGAGGCGATCTGTAACAGTAAAGAAATTGCCAATTCATTTTCTGAATTGAACGATCCCATTGATCAGCGTCAGCGTTTTGAAGAGCAGCTTGAGCTTGGAAAACGCGGTGACGAAGAGGCCATGACACTAGATGAAGATTTCCTACGCGCGCTGGAATATGGAATGCCTCCAACAGCGGGATTAGGTATTGGTATCGACAGGCTGGCTATGATCATGACCAATTCGCCATCAATCCAGGATGTGTTGTTCTTCCCGCAAATGAAGCCCGAAAAAGCATTTTCCGTGGCGCCGGAGAAGGAACTCGAACAAGCGGGCATTCGCGTGGATCTAATTCCGATCTTACAAAAGCTGGGCATCAACTCTGTGGCTCAGATCAAGGAGATGAAAGCCTCCAAACTTTTCAACGATGTATGCGGGATGCGTAAAAAGTTGAAACTGGAAGGAGTACAGAATCCTACGCTACAAGAAGTAGAAGGCTGGATGAAATAAGCAACAAACACGGTCAAACTAAAAAAATTTGACCGCGTTGTTTTATGCAATGGCCTTTAGTTTTTGTATCAATGCCGATTTAGGAACAGCGCCGATCTGCTTGTCTACAATTTCTCTATTCCTAAAAAACAATAGTGTGGGCGCTGATCGAACACCAAAGCGCGCAGTGATCGCCGGATTTTCATCTACGTTTAATTTGCCGATCACAGCTTTGCCTTTATAGTCAAGTGCCAGTTCTTCCAATGCAGGATTCATCATGCGGCATGGGCCGCACCATTCAGCCCAAAAGTCTACGATTACCAGTTGGCTTGTTTGGATGATCTCGTCAAAGTTCGAGTCGGTTAATACTACTGTATTCTTCATATCATTTTAATTAATTATTCCGTCACGGCGTCGCAAATCACCCGCTCAAAAAAAAAATTAGCCCGGGTGATTTTGAACTTTGGGACGGTATAAACATGTTAAACTACCTCATGGTATGTAATGAAAATATCATCGGGCAATTGAAGGAAGGTCAGCCTTGCGCTTTCAATCTGTTATATCGAACGTATTACCCTGTCATTGAGAAATTCATTTTGGCCAATAGCGGCTCAATTGATGATGCGCGTGATATTTTTCAGGATACCATGATCATTTTCAACCGTAACTTATCTGCCGGCCTTCAGCTGACATCTTCGCTCAAGACTTATTTATACGCTATTAGCAAAAATCTTTGGCTGAAAACGCTTCGTGACCGAGGGCCAACGAATTCTTTTGAGTTGGACGAGCATGACCTGCCCGAACGCGCCAGAGAAGCATACGATGAAAAGGAGAAGGCCGATGCACTATTCCATGAAGTAAATGAACTGATTGCCAGAATGCCGTTGCATTGCCAGAAGATCGTTCAATATGTATACTACGACAATGTGCCTGTAGACGAGATGGCCAAAAAAATGGGCTATACCAATGCGCACACGGCCAGCAACGCGAAGTACAAGTGCCTTCAACAGGTGAAGAAAGTTGAAGGGCATTGACCCATAATAGCGCGATAGTTTTCTCCAACCTGCAGCTTTCGGGGTACCAGCCTACATCACAAACTCCTTTTAACGTTGAAAAAGCTCCCGATAGCGTTTCGACACTTCCACAATATGTGTTCTCTTTGTACAGTTCAACACAGAAAATTATCAACTAATCTAAAAAGCAAAAAATGAAAGCGGCTTTGAAAAATAAAGTGGCGCTGGTGGCGGGAGGCACACGTGGCGCCGGTCGGGGGATCGCCCTGGAGCTTGGCGCTGCAGGAGCCACGGTATACGTTACTGGTCGTACAACGAGAACACAACGCTCGGAGTATGATCGGCCGGAGACGATCGAAGAAACGGCAGAGCTGGTGACGCTGGCGGGTGGACAGGGTATTGCCGCGCAAGTGGACCATTTGGAGCCGTTGCAAGTTCAGGCCCTCGTGGACAAAATTGAAAAGGAGACGGGAAGATTGGATATTCTGGTAAATGACATCTGGGGCTCGGAACATTTGATGCAGTGGAACGTGCCGGTGTGGAGGCACTCGCTTGAAAACGGATTTCGTATGCTGAGGCTGGCAATTGATACACACATTACCACAAGTCATTTTGCTTTGCCGTTGTTGATCAAAAATAAAGGCGGTTTGGTGGTAGAAATGACTGACGGTACCGCGGAGTATAACAAAGACCATTATCGTTTGTCACTGTTCTATGATCTGGCCAAGACATCGGTTGCCCGCATGGCCTGGGCGTTGGCGCAGGAGCTCCGGGATCACCAATGTTCTGCGGTAGCCCTGACTCCGGGTTGGATGCGTTCGGAGATGATGTTGGGACACTACAAGGTGAAAGAAGAAAACTGGCAGGAGGCAACTCAGGTATCACCACACTTTGCTATTTCCGAATCGCCTCGTTTCACAGGACGTGCTGTGGCACACCTGGCGATGGACCCTGAGGTTTCGCGGTGGAGTGGCCACTCTCTTTCTAGCGGACAGCTTGCGAAAGTTTATGGCTTCACCGACATCGATGGCTCGCAACCGGATTGCTGGCGATATCTGGTAGAGGTGCAAGAAGCAGGAAAACCTGCGAACGTAGCCGGATACCGGTGATAATCAATCAGTCTGCATCTATGAAATTTCAATTGTGGAAACCAAAACTTTTTCAATTCCAACAAGTATAGAAACCGATCGTCTTCATTTACGGATGTTGCAGGAAAATCATTGGAGCGATTTGCACACTTACTATGCCGACCAGGAGTGTATGCAGTACACCAGTGGCAAGGCCATGACTCAGACAGAAAGTTGGAGAAAGCTCGCATCATTGGTGGGCCACTGGCACATGAGAGGCTACGGCTCTTATGCATTAGAAGAGAAGTCATCCGGTAGCGTGATCGGCGTAGCAGGTCTGGAATTTCCGAAGGGCTGGCCCGACCCTGAGATTCAGTGGGGATTGTCACGCCGGTTTTGGGGAAAAGGATATGCCAGTGAAACGGTGAGGGCTATCAAAAATATGACAAAGGAATTTTTGCCGGGCATACGTTTTATCAGCATCATTCATCCGAACAACGTTAACTCTGCCCGTGTGGCAACGAGTGTGGGAGCGTCTTTCGAACGTGAATTTTTATTTCGTGGCGATGCGTGGCACATCTACCGACATTTGACATAGATGAGTTGGGAATCTTGGGTTTTAAGTGGTATAATTAAGTTAAAGTCCATAAGGTTAGAGTTTCAAGTAAGGCCACAGTTAGACTTTATACTTAATGCCTTTAGTGTTGAGTCATGATTAGACTTACAAATGTCAACATCGAAGAGTTTCAATTCGTGAGTGGCGCTCATGAGGAGGCTACTTCTGTCTTGACGGCTAGCGGGACTCATCCGGATGCCGGGGTAGGTGAGAGAGCTATAACGTTTGATCATAGGTTTGGTCTGGGTCGGGTGAGAGATTGTATTCTTCGGGATATACATTTTATGGAGCTGGACCTTTCGCTCCGCCAAAAGACCGAAATAACATTTGCTACGGAGTCGCCGGTGCTGGAATTGCAATTTAATATTGAGGGATCTTATCTGCATCCCGGAAAAAAAATAAAAACCGGTGTACTACCATGCAATCCTCTTACGCACAACATTATATTTTTCCCTCCTCAGCCAGGAACGTTTATTCATCGCATGGATGTACAAAAAAGTAAAACACTTGAAGTACATCTTACACAAGACTATTTTATGACTTTGCTGGGAAGAAATTATCCTCAGGCGGAGAATTTTTTAATGAAAATGGAGAATGGCGAATTTGCCTCGATGAGTTCTCAAAGTCTTCCCATTACGGCGTCGATGATACTCACCATCCGTGATTTGTTGAATTGTGATAAGAAAGGTGTCCTTAAAAAATTGTTTTACGAAGCTAAAATACTTGAATTATTCATGCTTCAGCTCGAGCAAATGGAGAACATGCGGAAGCCAGGTATAGCCTTATCACGCGTTGATACAGAGCGCCTGTATGAAGTGAGGTGGATAATTGAAAATAATTTACAGAATCCTTATTCCATACCGGAGCTCGCGCGACAAGTTGGCATCAACGAGTTTAAGCTCAAGAAAGGATTCAAACAACTCTTCGATTCCACTATTTTTAATTATCTATTCGATCTGCGCATGGAGCATGCCCGCAAGATGTTGCTGGATGGCAACTACTCCGTTGCGGCGATAGCAGACACCGCTGGCTACAAACATGCCCATCATTTTACAACGGCTTTCAAAAAGAAATACGGTGTGCTTCCTACGAAGTTAAAAAAATAATTTCACCTATCGGTTACCGGTAATGCCATGATGATTGGCTGCTAACTCCTAAGGTCCGTTTTTCTTCATGAGATTTTTAACATCCCTTTAACATTTATTAGGATTTCAATAACAAATCCATTGCGGGACGTTCGGTTATTTTGTTCTCCAAAACAAATACCTATGAGAACTATTCTTACAACTTTCATTATCGTATTCATGATCCATCCCATGATGGCTCAGAAATCGGTGCTCTACGAAATTACTGCGGCGGGTGACGGACTGTATCATCTGTATTACGACTCTTCGGAATTGAAAAGTACTGTAGTTGAATTTGAAAATTTTATTGCGTTGCTCGAGGTTCCGATCAAAGATGAGGGTGGTGGCGCGACGAACCTGAAAGATCACGCCGACGGCGGAAGACGAGTGCTGAATACGCTCAGGAAAAAATTTCCCGGGAAACCTCTAAAGTATGTGTTGCATACGCACTGGCATCCACACAGCATCTCTTCTGTAAAGCCCTTTCTTGCCAGTGGGGCCACATTCATTTCCACACAGTCGAATTTCGAAAGATTGAAAGGGTTTGTGAGCGCCGAAGATATTCGAAAATACCGGGAGAAGATCCGTTTTGTTGAGGCCGATTCGTTAGTGATTGCGGATTTAAAAAATAGAATTGTAGCCTACCGCTTTCTCAAGAAAGATTTTCCGAGTACGCCCACGGAGGAGTACTTATATTTTTACTTGCCGAAGTACAAGGCGCTTCACTCAGGATGTATGTTCATTCGGTTTCCACAGTTGGTTGAAGGCAAAGAGATTCTCACCGAACGCGTAAGTGATGTCAATAGTTTTTTGACCGCAAAAAACATTCAGCCTTCGTGCTTTATTCGCTTCAACGGTGACAAAGGCGAATCTAACGGCATGGTATCTTACGCTAAATTTCAGGGCGTGCTGGAACGCGGCATATCTCTTGATGAGATCAATCTAAAATATTTCTCGGTGAGCGAGCAGACCTTGCAACAACGCCGTGACAGCGTGCTAGAAGTGATCGTCAGAAATAATGTGCCAGCGTTTATTTGTAACAATGCGGTATACGCCTGTTTGCGAAAGAAGGAATTGTCGAAAGCGCTTTCGTTGGCCCAGCTTCAGGTAATGATTGCACCGGTCGATCCAAACTCTTGGGATACGCTGGGTGAGGTCTATTATTTTCTGGGCGAAACGGAGATGGCACTCTACTACGAAAAAATGACCCGCAAGATCGATGCTGGTTTTACCGCAGGTGGTGAAGCGGTGTGGAAAGCCGATCTGGAATCTTATCAGAAGCGATGGAATTGATTCGTTGATTAAAATTCAAGCTCAACAAAAAGCCCGCAATCGGAGCAGCTGATGCTTTGGTCGTGGGCTTTTGAGATGAAATGAGCTTTTGCGGAAGATTAAACTTTATCATCTGATTATCAGATATTTATGAAAAATTTATCGATTTTAACTGCAATTGCGACTAAAATTTGTAACTATATTAACTGCAATTACGACTTATATCAGTATGAAGAAAACAAAACTCGGTGAGTTCGAAGAACTGGTTCTGTTGACGGTAGCTGCTTTACAGGAAGAAGCTTACGGTGTGGAGATTAAACGCGAGCTCGAACAACGCCTCAGGGAAAAATTAAGTGTTGGATCCATACAGTCGGCTTTAAAGCGTATGGAAGAGAAAGGCTTTCTGACTTCTCAATTCGGCGAGGCTACGCAGAAAAGAGGCGGTAAGCGCAAACGTATTTACGCTGCTACGCCGTACGCTCATCGCGTATTGGCTGAATTGAAGGAAGTAAGAGCGGGGTTATGGAATGCTATGCCGGCCACCGTTGGCGCCAAACTCGCGCACATAGAAGTATTCTTCTAAAAGATGTTAAAGTCAGAGCAAGTGGTGAAGATAAATTCGGATTGATATGAGTGAGCTAGAGATCAGACCCCCGACATGGCCGCTGAAGTTCCTGCGGTTCTTTCTCAAGAAAGAGTACCTGGAAGAAATTGAAGGCGACATGGAAGAAGTTTTTCAGGACAATGTGAGTCGACTGTCGCTGAAGCAAGCCAGGAGAATTTATGTTTGGGAAATGCTCAGCTTGCTGCGACCGATCTTAATTAGAAATCTTGAAGTGCTTCAACGTTTAAACCAATACGGTATGTTTAAAAATTACTTTAAAATTTCGTTCAGAGGTTTGATAAAAAGTCCATTGAATTCATTTATCAATGTATTTGGTTTATCTGCCGCCATCGGCATGTGCGTTTTCGGCTATGCATTTGCTCGTTGGACTTTCAGCACTGATCAGTTTCATGAACATAAGAATGAAGTATACCTCACTACCTTTTTTGCCGACCGCGATGGCAAAGTTCAGCAATTTGGACGCACACCCAGGCCTCTCGGCGAAATGCTCAGGCAGGATTTTGTAAAGATCAAAAAGGTGTGCCGGGTAGAAGACAGAAGTGTGATTGTCAAAAAAGAGGACCATGTATTTCATGAGAGGGTGCGATACGTAGATCCTGAATTTTTAGAGATGTTAACTTTTCCGCTGAAATGGGGTGCTGCCAAGTCATTGAAAGACGTGAATAGCATCATTATCAGCGAGCCCATGTCGGTCAAATACTTTGGTGAAGAAAATCCTATCGGTCAAAACATTCAGGTCATCTTTGACCAGAACAGAAGCAAAGAGTTCAAGGTGACCGGCGTAGCGCGCGAGTTTCCACCTGCGTCTACTATTGCATTCAGCTTCCTGATCAATTTTGAGAACTTCCGAACCTCTGAACCTGCCTACGATTTTGAAAACTGGAATGAGTTTGTAAACGCCACCCTGATTCAGGTAGATCACCCGTCCGATCTTAAATCCATTGAGCGTGGCATGGAAAAATACCGTGCTATTCAAAACAAAGCCGTTAGCGAAGACTGGGCTATTACTTCTTTTGCCTTTGAACCTTTGGCTACGCTTCACAAGGCTTCTGAGAACATAAGAGACGGTATCTCGCGAAGCTCGAAAGACGATTACACTTCTGTAATCTACATGTTCGTTATTTGTGGCTTCCTCTTGCTGCTGGCGTGCTTCAATTACATCAACATCGCTATTGTCACGGCAGCCAAAAGGTTGAAAGAAATTGGTATCCGCAAATCGATTGGCGCCACCCGCCGGGTTGTGATTGTTCAGTTCTTGTCTGAAAATTTGGTCATTACATTTTTTGCACTGATCATCGGGCTTCTTTTAGGGTATACATTTTTTATTCCGGGATTCGAAGCGCTCTGGCATTTCGATATGAATTTCAAATTCAACGATGGAATGCTCTGGAT
>JBMOKS010000121.1:0-3559 GCA_049324355.1 Bacteroidota bacterium | reverse complement strand
GCTGTTTTGCTGATCACCAGCGTAGCCTCGGGTATTTATCCTTCCCTGTACATTTCAAAGTTTCAGGTTGTTGGAATTTTAAAAGGTTCTGTGAAGTTCGGACAGAAAAATCCCGTGACAAAAATATTTATGACCTTGCAGTTGATACTCGCTTGCATTTTCGTTACGGGTTCGGTCATGTTTACACAGAACCGTTATTACATGGCCCAACGAAGCTGGGGATATAATCAGGATGATGCATTGTACGCCAGAGTTCCCGACTATGCCTCGTACCAGAAACTACATGATGCCATGGCCCAGGACGCCAACGTATTATCGATTTCCGGATCAACACACCATGTTGGGAAAAGCCATTCAAGTACGGTTTTACATTTTCCCGACCGCGAGTATGAGGTAGATCAGTTGTCGGTGGATGCGAAATACTTTGAAACAATGGGCTTGCCATTGAAAGCAGGGCGATTCTTTCACGACCATGCAGGAAGCGACAAGCGGGCTGTTGTTGTAAACGAGCTCATGGTTGGCAATATGGGCTGGACCAATGCCATCGGTCAGGTTTTTAAGATCGATTCTATTGAGTATGAAGTGGTGGGCGTGGTCAAAGATTTTCATAGTTATAGTTTTGCCAAGACTGTGGCGCCAACGATTTTCAAAGTGGCCGAACAGAATGATTACCGTTTTTTGTCGCTGCAGGTAAGGCACGGCGCAGAAATAAAAACCTTTGAAAAACTCCAAGCGAAATGGGCGGAACTTTTTCCGGAAATACCTTTCGATGGCGGCCATCAGGAAGATGTTTGGGGAAATTATTTCGTTACCATCGGAATCTACGGTGTGGTTTGGCGGGTAATCGCTCTCATCGCCATATCATTGGCAAGCCTTGGATTGTACGGCTTAATTAAACTCAATGTAGAGGGGCGAACCAAAGAATTCAGCATCAGGAAGGTATTAGGTGCGGGCTTGAAAAATATTGTTTCCAATGTTTCCAGTCAATATGTCGCTCTGCTCATTGTGGCGTTGGTCATCGGTGCGCCGGTGAGTTACTTCCTGATCGGCTTTGTAGTGAGCACGGCGTCTGCTTATCATATGCCGATTGATTTTTCTGGTACATTGATCGCTGTGGCGATTCTGATACTGGTATTTTTGTTCACTATCACAACGCAGGTCAGAACCGTATTAAAAACCAATCCGGTCAATGGACTGAAAGTGGAATAGACTGGCGACAGACGCTCAGGCAAAACGCTTTTTTGTTTTACCATACTTTTCCTGATATCCGCGCGGAGTCATGGCAACATGTCTTTTAAAGATCTTCCTGAAGAAATCGATGTCTTCGTAGCCGCACCGGGAGGCAACTTGTTCGATACTTTCGTTTTTGTTTTCCAGTAATTTTTTCGCGGCCTCCACACGCACGCGCTGCAAATACTCAAGCGGTGTGTTGGAAGTAGCTTGCTCGAAGCGTCGCATGAAATTGCGGACGCTCATGTTGCACTTGCCGGCAAGGTTTTCGAGGGTAAGCGATTGTTTGTAATTCTTTTCAATGTATGACTGGATGTTGGCAATAACATCGTCGGCGTGACTGTGCTGGAACTGGAAAATGGAAAAAGTAAGTTGTGGCTGCTCGTGAACATTGATCATTAAAATTTTCGAAGCGATAACGGCTTCTTCATGTCCACACAGTTTATCGATGAGGTAGATCATAAAACTGGTGAAGCTAAAAGCGCCGCCGCAGGAATAGAGGTGGCCCTGATCTACGATCACTTGCAATTCGACATCGGGATATTGTTTGCGAAAGCGGTCGGCAAATAACCAGTTTGTCGTTGCTTTTTTTCCTTTCAGGAGACCGGTTTCCGCCAATAAGAATGCGCCGACGCAAATGCTGGCCAGCTCAGCACCCTCAGCGTGTTGATGCTTCAGCCATTGAACCAAAAGTTTTTCGCGCGTGAGCACATGTTCAATTTTTTCGAAGCGCATGGCCGGAATGATCACCAGGTCGTAAACATCCTTAGTCAGTTTTGTCGATCCAGACTTGCCAAACGCTGTTCGGTACAATGTTTCGCCAGTTCGTGATATGAAATCGATATCAATTTGTTTTTTCAGCGTGGTGCCCGTGAGCACCGGGTACATTCGAAGCATTCCACCCCAGATGTCGGCCGGACCGGTTACACAAGTGGGAACGGCATCCATGTAATTCAAGACAGCTATGCGCATACTGCAGGTTGTAGTTGATTTTGTCAATAAACAAGATACAAACGTCGTTCTAAATAACATGTTGGCCGGCACAAACGTTGCTTTCATCCCCCGAAAATCCCCCACTTTGTTTTTCGAGGGGGCAGGTATAAATACACTATTCTCGGTTTCTGAACGTTAACTTGGGGCTGTATCGCTGACTCAGCCTTAGTTGTATGAAATTATTAATATTGGTTTTGCTGACGTTTACTTTCTTTCCTGTGCAACAGGACCAACTTTTAACTATCACATTAAAGAACAACACTGCAGCCGAGAAAAGCGCACAAGCTCAGTTAGAGCGAATCACCAAGACGTATGATGTTACGAAGTGGATATTTACCTTCGAGGTTGTGATCAACGATGATGATTTTATTCCGCACAGTCACCCTAAGCTTACATTGAATTCAAGATATCTGGCCGATGATCTGAAACAGCTTTCAACTTTTCTTCACGAAGAGATACATTGGTGGGCGGAAGGTCGCTCAAAAGAAATTGAACTGGCAATTGAGGATTTTAAAAAAATATATCCACAGGTTCCCACGGGTAAAGAAGGTGGCGCACATGACACATACAGCACTTATTTGCACCTGGTTGTGTGTCATCTGGAACTGGAAGCCATGAGGTCACTTGTTGGTGAGGCACAAGCCATCAAGGTTATGAGTGAATGGCAACATTATCGCTGGATCTATGACAAGGTGCTGAACGATCCTGTTGTTAAAAAAATAAATGAAAAATACGGTTTGAGGATTTAGGATGGCTTTCTGATTATCTTGGATTATAATTTATCTTAGAAGGCCGGGAAGTGAATTGAGCATGAGAATAATTCCTATAATTCTTTTTATTGCCTTGTTCTCTTGTTCAGGAGAGCGCACGCCGAGCGGCGATTTTACCGACAGGGTACTCGACCTGACCATTGAGACTTCCGACGGCGAATATTTGCAGTTTCCGAAGCTGTATGATACCCTTACAGGCGATATCCCCGATGATAAAGACGAGAAACTGCTCCTGGTGGAAAGACTAAAAGCAAAGGGTTTTGAAGTTGTTACCTGGGGTCGTGGAAACTACCCGCCATTGGGGGTGAGGATCATCAGCTATGAACTTAAGAGAGATGATTGCGTGTGTGAAGTCAACAAAGTGTATTATCGAACGCTTTCCGACACGCTTTACCAGATGGTGGAGGGAATTAGCTGCACACGGCGACGATAAAGCTTCGGTGAAAGAGTCAACTCACGGGATTTTTTAAGCCTATTAAAGCGGAAAAAAGCGGAGGCTATGGGTAAAAAGATGTCGCCCCCTGTCATCGGATTGAGGGCGACTTTTGAGTTAGGCCAGTTCCACA
>JBMOKS010000120.1:2299-3411 GCA_049324355.1 Bacteroidota bacterium | reverse complement strand
CGGCGCGCATTCTGGTGAAACCAAAACCGGCCTCAGAAGCGGTGATCATAACCTCCTGAAGTGTTTCAGTTCGCGACGCCAGCGTAGCTTCAACATATCGATTACTGTTTGCGATCACTACCTTCTGTGTGGCGTAGTTATGCTCCAGGCTGGTGAAATGCAGTGTGTATGTTCCATTTGGCAGATCATTGAATAAAAACCTTCCGCGACCATCGGTAGTCGTAGATCTTTTATCATTGTTCAGGTATACAACACAGTCTTTTACGGCAGCACTATCTTCTTGAGCCATAACAACGCCCGAAAGCTGATACTGTGCGAAAGCAGGTACTGACAAAAAACAAAGCGCCAAAATTCTAAAAACCTCTGATCTCATTTTCAAACGGTAGTATCCATGGTTTATGACTCCACGAGTCGGTTATCGTTGCCAGGTCGGTGTTCGGATCAATCAGCGGTTTACCCAGCCGGCCGTTGAGGGCAACGTACGAATCAACGTAAACTTGCGGCGAACGAAAACCCATTTGCGAATAGTGATCGCGGAGAATATGCGCATACTGTAGGATCATGTCCGGCTGCGTAGCCATCATTTTCTCCTGTAGCGTTGTTAAAAATTCTTTGTTGTCTACCATCGCTTGTTGTCCGTTTTCATCAATCACTTTGAATTGAGCGTATCCGGCTTTTTCCATCAACATAACCCTCCACGAGAACCGGTAACCTTCTTCGGTCCAGAACAATTCGCCGGGATACAACCAGTACCGCAAGGGAAACGCCAGTTGGATTGCAAAGAAAATAACAAAACCGGTTATTAAAAGCTTGGATGTCGAGTTTGAATAAATAAGGAGACCAGCAGGTTTAACAAAATCGCGCGACAACCGCAACAGGGCACCGAGCCTCTCAAGGACCTTCGTATGGAACTCTGACGAGAAGAAGATGAGCGCAGTAGCCATCATGATGTAGGGGAACATTCCGATCGGGAAAAGGATCGCCGTCAGTGTGTGGAAGATGATCACCGCGGCATAGGCCCAGAGGCGTGTGGATTTGTTTATCAGAAAAAAAGGAATGGTAAGATCATAGAGACATCCCATCCAGCTAAATGCGTAGGCAACCCACACTTT
>JBMOKS010000120.1:0-2289 GCA_049324355.1 Bacteroidota bacterium | reverse complement strand
AAAGCGGACCGATAAGAGGCAGATCATTTTTTGCAGGAAGCCATATTCTTAAAGGCAGTGCTTGCAAGAGCCAATCGCTGTTGATCTTCGCCACGCCCGCAAACACATACACGATACAAACAAACAATTTAAGCGAGTCGATGGTCCACTTGGGCACCTGGGCCGATCGCAACGATTTATCGCGGTATGCGTCAACTGAAAAATATGCGTGCGCCGGCAGAAAGATCATCATCGCGCAGATCACGCTCACAAAATAGTAATGATTAAGGTACGTGCTCTTGTCGATGAGCTCTATGTAAGTAAAACTCGCAAACAGCGCCACGATGGCGTAACGATAGTATAGTCCGACTGCAACCAACAACGCGCTGACTGCACAAACGGCAAAAAGAATATACGTGTACTGGCCTAAGGGCTTCACGAACTCAAAGCCGTAGAAATGGAAAAAATGCTTGGGCTGAATGTACAGATCATGTATCCAACCATTAGCCCAGAATCTGACTACACTTCCAAACAGCAAAAGTCCCAGGGCTATTCTGAAAACAGCCAGCGGAGAAGCAGATGCAGATCGCTGAAAGTAGTCTTTCATTTCTGTTAATTAATCGCCGTCGTTGTCGGTGTAAGTGATGGTGATACTCATGGCTGATGCCATGTCAACTTTTAAGAGGCGCACGGCTTTCTGCATCGAGGTATAAGTATCGATCATCAACTGATTGTTAGTCTGGATCTGTTGCGACAGATCGGGCATCAATAAATTCAGGTTGCTTTTGATGGTGCCGTATTGTTGATTGATGATATCAGACAACAACGTTCCGCTGGTAACGTCTTTAGCTTCCAATGCATCGAGGTACGATTTGAAAGACGGGCCATCAGTTGTAGAATTGGCATGTATGCCGTTGAAAAAATCAGCGATCGCCTGATGAGCCGTTTTCGCCAAGACGAGCGAGATATCTTTTTTATAATAGGCTTCTACTTTTTCAGGATATGGCGTGCCATTGGTCACCAACGTTGAGCCACAAGGTATACCGATCTTTCCCGATCTGATGTATCGTTCGTATTGCAGCACATAAGCGTTCACTACAATACCCATAGAAGATCCGATGTCGAGTCCGGTTTTGGAGATGAATGTGTCGCGGTACGATCCTTTCCAACCGGCGATCACGCTGCCGATCAAGGTGTTCATGCGATCGGTAAGGCGCTTAACATAAGCCAGGCGCTTGACTCCGTCGCCACCGGTTGTGTAATACGCAACGATCTGTGCGTCGTCTGCGGCTACGCCGTTCAACAAATAGTCCAATGCCGGAAAACCTTGTCTTGCATAAGCGTCAGGAAGATTAAGGTTGACGGTGGGGTTGTTGATGTTGGCATCGATGCCAGCCACATCTGTGGGATAGATGTTAAAGAAGTTACGGATCGTGAATTGATCGGCAGGACCGAATTCAAACATTTCCACTTTTTGCCATTCGATGTAGGCTTCAACCCATGCCGCCCGCAATTCGGTAAGCGTCGTGGTGGTAGGTGTGGCGACAAATGTATCCGCCATTCCTTTCATCACGTCAAATTTTACTTTGAAGTTGTCGTACGATGGCACGATGATGTTATCTACCCAATGAATGAGAATGGGTTGTCTGTCTTTTTCGTTATCGGCCGGCGACGGTTCATTGCTTCCCGAACACGAGAACAGGAAAACAACCAGCAAAAAAAGTGAAATGATCTGCTTCTGCATCTTTGAAATGTGGTATACTTTAAACGATAAATGGATTGACGGCAAAAACCATCAATCCATTATATCACAACATGTAAAAAACTATTCTACTACAAGTTGAACTTGGTCTTGATCGTCGTTACGGCGCTATTAACCTTAGCGGCCTCGATATCCCAGAAACCAAATTCAGAACCGATTACGCTATTAAGGATCTCATCTGAGAATTGCGCATCAGCCTGGTGGATTGTGGCAAAGCGCAATGAATAGATGAAACCGATCCCTTCACCGATAGCGTGAGCACGGGCAGCATCCGTTGCGCCATTCTTCCATTTTTCCAGATATCCAACGGCAGCAGCGGCAATAGCTTTTTCAATTTGTGTTCTGATAAACAAAGCCTGCGTTTCGTATTCAGCTTTGTCGTTGTTCACGATCGCCGTGCGTCCTTTCAAAAATGCCGGGAATATATTAGCATAATTTGCTTTGTTGTACTCCCACACATAAGCACCTGCGCCGAATTCTACCGTGCTTCTGTTGGCGTCTGTAGCGCCCAGCAGATAAACTTGATTCAGGGTAAGCAAGCCATAAGC
>JBMOKS010000119.1:0-3450 GCA_049324355.1 Bacteroidota bacterium | reverse complement strand
ATAAGCCATTCAAGCCGTTCCGCCTCGACAATGTGTTTTGGGGGCCGGAATACACCGAAGAACAAATGCTGGATGCTATCTCGAAGTTCGATTTCAAATACACTAAAGAAGCAGAACCGGAAAAGAAAGTGGCTGAGCTCCTGGCGCAGGGTTACGTTGTCGGGAGGTTTAATGGACGCATGGAATACGGCCCCCGTGCCCTGTGCAACCGCACCATATTGGCGCCAACGCAAAAAAGTGATGTCAACAAATGGCTGAATAAGCGATTGAACCGTACGGAGTTCATGCCCTTTGCACCGGTTACGCTCGATTATATGGTAGACAAGATGTACAAGAACGCCGACAAACTTCGCTACACCGCCGAGTTTATGACGATAACAACAGACTGCATGCCGGAAATGACTGAGGTGTCACCCGCGGCGGTACACGTAGATGGAACGGCAAGGCCTCAGATCGTAACATCAGCCAGTAACCCCACCATGTATAAGATATTACAGCATTATTATGCCCTCACCGGGGTTCCGAACCTGGTGAATACAAGCTTTAACATGCACGAAGAGCCCATTATCTGCACACCCTACGACGCGGTGAAAACTTTCGATGATGGCCGTCTCGACTTTCTATCGCTAGGAAATTATATACTGGAATCGCCTCACCTGAAGAAGGAAACAGCGAACGACCTCTCTATTCGTGTTCAGCAGTGAAAAATCTCTATTTCAAATTAAGGCAAAAACTGCTCATCAATGCGCTCACTCACGCTATGCCCGGCGTGGTGAAGCCTTTTGTGCTTTGCTATCATCAGATCGATACAGGCGAAGTTGATGCACAGCTCACGGCCTTAAAAAAGAAATTCGAGATTGTAGACCTCTCGACGTTTATTGCCCGGCTGAAAGAAAACAGACAAGGCGCTTATTGCACCTTGACCCTGGATGATTGTCTTCAAAAAGACGTGGCCAAAGCTGAAGCATTGTGGGAGAAACATCAACTTCCGCTCACGCTTTTTTTACCCGTGCGATTTTCATTAACCCGTGCAGCATTGCCGGGAACAAAAGTTCAACGTTTGCTGGAAACCAGATCCAAATTCCGACTAAACGGACTAGAATTCGTGGCCACGGCTGAAAATAGAGACGCCGTAAAAAATCAGATCCATGCGCATTTTCATCCGGCGAGGTACAAGATCGACGAATTTGATAAGGTTGTGAAGGCGTGGTTTGCGGAGAATAGTGTAATTGAAGAAGATATTATTTCGGAAGGCGACAAAATTATCGGTCAGGACGAGGTGGTCAGACTAGCGAAAAAACCTCCGTTCAATTTTCAATCGCATACCTTCAACCACGAGAGCCTCGGATTATGCTCGCCGGAAGAGATTGAGTTTGAATTGTCGGAGTCGAAAAAAGTATTGCAACAGATCACTCAAAAGGATATCATGGCGCTTTGCTATCCGTATGGTTCCAAAGAAGTGATTGGAGGTAAAGTTTTTAGCCGTATGCCTCACTATTACTCCTGCGGACTGTCGTTAGTGCAAGGTGTATGTTCCAGGAATACCGATCTTTATTTTATACCTCGTATTGGGATTTATCCGGGAGATGACCTCAACAGATTCTGGGGCAAGATTTATCATTACATGCAAGTTGACTCCTTGAAGGCGCTATGGAAAAAGAACAAGTGATCGCATACCTCTTTACTAAATTGCGTGAGCACCAGTATGCGGCGCTGCAATATATCCCTACACGCAAAAGTATTTTCGGGCTCTTTAAGGAATCTCAAAACCTGCTAAACCTGTTCAAGAAACAGAGGCATCTGATGTTCTACTTTTCGGCTTTTCCGGATTTTTATCTTAAACGCGTGCTGAGTTCGAGACCGGGATTGGCATTTTATTATCGCTTCTGTTTCCTCAACGAGTTGGTTTCAAAACAAAATATTTTAGACAAATTAGGCGACGACTGGCTTAAGGACGCGCTGAGATCAAAAGTGCTGTTTGAAAAAGATGAAAAGTATGGTCTCACCTTTAGTGTACTTCCCGTGAGACAATACCTCATTCTCAGAGATCTGCATCAGAGTTACAAATTTCACGAATACGATGATCAGAAACCGGTCAACCGCGTTTATGTCGGCGCCGACTCCGTTAAGTTTGTTGAATACAATCAACATTACCTGAATAGTAGAAAGTACAATCACGCGTTGGAGTTGGGCTGTGGCACCGGTATTCAACTCATTACGATCGAAAATTTGGCAGACAAACTAACTGGAATTGATATTAACCCGAGAGCTGTTGAGTTTACCGAACTTTCGGCGAAACTCAACGGCCTGCATGAACGTGTGGAGGCAAAGCAGTCTGACCTGTTCGAAAACATCACCCGTAAATACGACCTGATTCTGGCGAACCCTTGGTTTTTGGATCTTGAAAAAGGCGGACTAGAAGAAATACCCTCTATCATAGAAAAATTAGATCAGTTCATGGAGGTCAACGGCACGTTCGCTATTTATTTTGGCTCATATGTGAAGGATGGAATAGATCAGGCCAGAACTTTATTGACCCGGTTTGCCAAAGAAAGACATTACGATGTAACCTTTTTTGGTTTGGGAAGAACCATTGAACCTCACTTCTTGGATCGATACAAAAAACTTAACATCAGCCATATCAATAGTTACTATGCCAAGCTAACTAAAGGAGGCAGTGGCACGGTAACAGTGCATGACCCATCGGCCTTGAGGAAAGTGAGAGATGCGATCTATATTCCGTTGCAAAGACTACTATCCAAACTCCGGTAACCATGCGCCTCGGATTTCACTACCACATACCGGCTGAAATGCGCAATGGAAGGATCTACACGCTTTCCCTGCAAGGACTTTTTATCGATAACCTCGCACCCTTTTGCGAGCGCATGATCTTGTTCTTATACAAGCCGTTGAAAGCAGAGGTAGAGACACTGGATTATGCTATTCAGTCGGACAATGTTGAGTTGGTGAGCCTGGTCAAACATTATTCCATACCTGTGCGCTTGTTGCTTCAGCATTCCATCCGCAAAAAAATCAGGCAACGGGTGAATGATATGGACATTCTGCTCATGAGAGCGCCAACACCACTACTGCCCCTGATTGCCCAAGATGTTAAAGGCAAGATCGCTTTTGCCTACCTCGTTGTAGGCGAAATGAGCGACCATATCGACAACATTCCGCAAGCCTGGTGGCGAAGAGGTATGCTGAAAAAATACATTCTCTGGAATGAAGAGCGTCAACGCCAATTTGCTCCCGATGCTCTGGTCTTCGCCAACAGCGCGGTCGTTTTTGAGAAGTATAAGGCTATGGCCAAAAAAGCTGCCTTGGTGTATACAACAACACTTCAGAAGAAAGATTTTTTCTTCAAAGAGGATACTTGTCAACAAAGGCCTATCGAAATCCTTTTCTCGGGCAGGATAGAACGCGGGAAGGGTATCTTAGAGATCACGG
>JBMOKS010000118.1:25223-32044 GCA_049324355.1 Bacteroidota bacterium | reverse complement strand
AGATTATTCATTGAAGGTAAAGGACCGTCAACCCAAGTGGTTGCTGAAGCAGTTGCTTCGCCGGTATCTGCCATCTCACCTGGTCGACCGACCCAAGTGGGGGTTTAGCGTTCCATTGCAAAAATGGCTGTTGACCGACCTCCGTTATCTGATCGACGAACATCTCAGCGATCAAAGTGTACAGGAAGTTGGATTATTTCAGGGGGAGTTCGTGAGGGCGCTGAAGGACTCTTTTTACAAAGGACAGGATTACCTCTATAACCGGATCTGGCTGCTCATTGCGATCCAAAAATGGATGAAAGAAAATGGCTAAGGTTCTCTACATGAGCTACGACGGCCTCACCGATCCGCTTGGGCAGTCACAAATATTACCATACCTGACAGGGCTGGCGCAAAAAGGACATTCTATTTCTATTTTGAGTTTTGAAAAACCCGATCGGTTCACAAAACTTCGTCAGGAGATCGAAGCACAATGCCGGGCGGTAAATATTCAATGGTTTCCCCTTCAATATCATAAAAGACCTCCGGTGTTGTCTACCGTCTATGATGTGTGGATGCTGCACAGGAAGGCGTTTTCGTTATATCAGCAACATAAGTATGACATGGTTCATTGCCGGAGTTACATCACATCACTGGTGGGACTTCGAATGAAACAACGAACCGGCATCAGGTTTCTTTTTGATATGCGCGGCTTTTGGGTAGAAGAAAGGGTAGAGGGCGGTTTGTGGAATCTCCGGAATCCGTTGTATAAAGCAGTGCACGACTTCTTTAAAAGAAAAGAAAAACAGTTTATCCGCGAGGCCGATAGCATTGTAAGCCTCACCTACAAAGCGAAAGCGTATATCGAAAGAACTTTTTCGGCCGGTCAGCATAAGATCATTGTGATCCCATGCAGTGCCGATCTGCAATTCTTCAAACCGGAAAATTTTTCTGCTGGCGACAAGCAGGCGTTGCGCGAAAAGCTGGGCATCCGTCATGATGACTTTGTGCTGCTGTACTTGGGTTCGTTGGGCACATGGTATTGCTATGACGAGATGGTAACTTTTTATCATGTGTTGAAAGAAAAAAATCCAAAGGCCAGGTTTTTGTTTGTTACACCCGACCTCGACCGCGTGGAAAGCCATCCGGATTTTATCAAGGTCACAGCTACCAGAAATGATGTGGCGAAGTATGCCAGTATCGCTCAATTGGCAGTTTATTTTATCAAGCCCACGTTTTCGAAGTCGGCATCGTCGGCCACCAAGATGGCAGAGCTTATGGCGATGCGCATCCCATTTATCACCAATAGTGATATTGGCGACATCGAATGGCTGATGCAGGACACCACGGCGGGCTACGTGATCCGTGCCCATGACACGAATGAATACAGAAAAGCCATCGGGCTGATGACCGACCCATCACTCAGTTTTAGGGTTAGCTCCGAAATCATGAATTTTTTGGATATAAGGACCAGCATTGACGCCTACGACGCTATTTATAACGAGGCCATTAGTTTTAAATACTAGTTTTTAATGTATTTTTGGGCCAAATAAAATTTGGTGAACAACAAAAACCCCGATATGAAAGCAAACATAAAGCTCGATGCCACCGATCGAAAGATCCTTGAGATCCTGCAGGCCAATTCAAATATTACGAATGCCCAGCTTGCCAAGGAAATCGGACTGTCTCCAGCCCCGACATTGGAGCGGGTTAATAAACTTGAAACTTCCGGGGTGATCAAAAGTTATCACGCCGTGATCGACCCCTCTTGCGTGGGTCTTGGCGTTAGCACCTTTGTGATGGTTTCTCTGAAAGGACATAATAAAGAGAACATCGAAAAATTCATCAAAGCGATCAAACAAATCGAAGAGATCATAGAATGTCATCACATCACCGGCGCCGGCGACTTTATATTGAAGATCGTTTGTGCCGACATCGGTGCATACCAGCAATTGATGCTCGAGCAGGTTTCAAATATTGATGTGGTGGATAGCCTACAATCTATGGTGATCCTGTCGACATTCAAAGACAGCAAGTCGCTTCCTATCCCAAACTAATTTATGGTTGGTGAAAAAACTCTGATACTCGAGGCCCGTCAGATCAAACAAAAGATCAAGCGCATGGCCTATGAGATCTATGAGCATAACTTTGAAGAAAAGATCGTTGTTTTGGCGGGGATCGACGGTCAGGGTTATGAGCTCGCGCGACTATTGGCTAAAGAAGTGGAAGCCATTTCGCCGATCGAAGCCAAGCTCGTGAAAGTGAGTCTCGATAAATTTGCGCCGCAGCAAAGTGAAGTATCGTTGGATTGTGACTTGAAAGAAGTCAAGAAGAAGTGCATTATACTGGTAGATGACGTTCTCAACACAGGCCGCACGTTGGCCTACGGACTAAAACCATTTCTCGATACGGAAGTAAAAAAGATCGAAACCGCAGTATTGGTGAACCGCAGTCACACACATTTTCCGATCAATCCCCAATACACCGGATATGAGCTTTCGACCACGATCAAAGAACATGTTGAAGTGAAACTCGGCAAAGAGTCAGCTGTATACTTATTATAATCAGTACCTGGAATCTGAAATCTTAAATTTTAAATTTTTCGAATGTCTGTTCATAAGGACGTAAAAAAGATCACCACGCACCAGCTCCAGGAGATGAAAAACCGTGGAGAAAAGATCGCGATGCTCACGGCCTACGATTACAGCATGGCTAAGATCGTTGATGCTGCCGGCATAGATGTGATCCTTGTAGGAGACTCCGCCTCCAATGTGATGGCTGGCCACGAAACAACTTTGCCGATCACGTTGGATCAAATGATCTACCACGCATCGTCGGTGGTAAGAGCGGTAAAGCGGGCACTGATCGTAGTAGACTTGCCTTTTGGCGCATACCAGGGAAGTTCCGGAGAGGCACTTCGTTCATCGATCAGAATCATGAAAGAAGCCGGAGCACATGCAGTGAAGCTGGAAGGTGGCAAGGAAATAAAGGATTCCATCGAAAGAATATTAAGCGCTGGCATTCCGGTGATGGGCCACCTCGGCCTTACGCCTCAATCGATCTATAAGTTCGGAACCTACACCGTAAGGGCGAGAGAAGAAGCAGAGGCCAACAAGTTGCTGGAAGATGCTAAGTTGCTCGATGAGATCGGTTGCTTCGGCATGGTACTCGAAAAAATTCCCGCCGACCTGGCGAAGAGAGTTTCACAGAGCGTTCATATTCCCACGATTGGCATTGGTGCCGGTCCCGATACGGATGGGCAAGTGCTCGTCATGCAAGACATGCTCGGCATCACGAAAGAATTCAAGCCCAGATTTCTCAGAAGGTATGCGGATCTCGATAACGTCGTAACCGACGCGGTGAAGCATTACGTATCAGATGTGAAAGCGAAAGATTTTCCAAATCAGGACGAGAAGTATTGAAGGTAAACTGCGGATTTCGAGTCCCGAACTTCGAGTGCTCCCTTGAAAAGTAAACGATCACGAAGCATGGCTAAGGCTAAGGGATACAATCCTTCAATTCTTCGCTATCTTCAACTTCGCCAAACCAGACAATGCCATATTCTTTATAGATGCCGATGCCAATTCCCTTCCATTGCACTTTGCTCCACATGCCCTCGTTAATGATCAGTGGGTTGTGCGCCGGACTTACGCGCCAGCCATCGAGACCTTCTTGCGCGGTGGCGCCTTTGGAACTGAAATATGCAATCTCGTAGCCTGAGCCCGCATATCCGGCAATTTCCTTCGGTTTGTCCCACATGCACTTGGCTTGTTTATGATCGTTGCTGTAGCAGCAAGCCGACCATTTTCCTTTTTTCGACCAACTGTGTGGATTGCATTTGTTCTTAAAATCAAAGGTGTAATTATCGGCCAAGTCGTGTGCATGGGTCTGGGCTACCAGTGTCAGCTTGTAGGAGATGGGGATTGGTGGCAGGCCGCTATTCTTGCGGTACTCCATCATGAGTTCATAGAGTTTTTTTTCCTCAGCACTGAGGCACACATCGTTTTTTGGAGCTTTTTTGTTGACATCAATACCCCAAAAAGCCAGCCAGACACATGCGATAACAATCGATTTCATAGAAATACAATAAGTGATAAAACGATTTCAAACCCAAAAAAACTTCGTTTATGAAGCGATTTTTTTAATTTTCGGGGCTTAAAACCAAGCTACACAATCATAAAACAAAATTTATACAAATGAGCGATCAGAAAATCAGTATCAGTAACGGCAAGCTGGTAGTACCCGAAAATCCTACAATCCCATATATTGAAGGCGACGGAACCGGCATCGATATATGGCCCGCCTCTAAAAAAGTTTTTGACGCTGCTGTAGAGAAAGCCTATAAAGGCAAAAGAAAGATCACCTGGAAAGAAGTACTCGCCGGGGAAAAATCATTTAATAAAACCGGCGACTGGTTGCCTGAAGAAACGCTTACTATTTTTAAAGAATATCTGGTAGGCATTAAAGGTCCCCTCACTACGCCCGTAGGTGGTGGTATCCGGTCCTTGAACGTTGCCCTGCGCCAGGAGCTTGACCTTTATGCTTGCGTGCGCCCCGTACGCTGGTTCAAAGGCGTGCCCTCGCCTGTAAAAGAACCTCAAAAGACCGACATGGTGATCTTCCGCGAAAATACCGAAGACATCTACGCCGGCATAGAATTCCAGGAAGGAAGTGAAGACAATAAAAAATTCCTTCAGCAGTTTGAAGCCAGCTTCCCCAAGGCTTTTAAAAAAATACGTTTCCCAAAAACTTCTGGTATCGGCATCAAGCCAGTGTCGAAAGAAGGCTCAGAGCGCCTCGTACGTTCGGCGATCGAATATGCTATCGCCCACAAGAAACCAAGCGTGACGTTGGTGCACAAAGGGAATATCATGAAGTTTACCGAAGGAGGTTTCCGCGACTGGGGATATGCCCTCGCTAAAAATGAGTTCGGCGCCAAAGACCTTGACGGTGGACCATGGCAGGTAATTGAAAAGGACGGTCACAAGATCGTGATCAAAGACGCTATCGCCGATGCGTTCCTTCAGCAGATATTGTTGAGACCCGATGAGTACTCCATCGCAGCAACCTTAAACCTTAATGGTGATTATATCTCCGATGCTCTCGCTGCTATTGTGGGTGGAATTGGCATCGCGCCCGGTGCGAACATAAACTACAAAACCGGTCATGCTATTTTCGAAGCAACACACGGTACTGCGCCGAAGTATGCAGGTCAGGATAAAGTTAACCCTGGCTCTGTAATTCTCTCCGGCGTGATGATGCTCGAGTACATGGGCTGGCAGGAAGCTGCTGACCTCGTCATTAAAGGCCTCGAAGCAGCCATCTCATCGAAGCGCGTGACGTACGATTTCCATCGCCAGATGGAAGGCGCGACCTTACTGAAGTGTTCTGAATTCGCTCAGGAAGTGATCAATAGAATGTAATTCACTTTACTCAGTTTTGAGATAAATAAGACCCTCATCAAAATAGTTGAGGGTTTTTTATTTGATTTTATGTGCGCTTCTGCGTGATCTGCGGGAAATTGAAATTTTAAAAAACTAGCCTTTTCTCATCAGAAAGCGTGAGTCCGTTTTCATGTGGTCGCCGTTATTGTCATGAGCTCTTCCAGGCAGAAGAAATTACAAAGGGCTTTGTTAAAAATCGAGCATACGGATTGCGGTTATGGCAGCTTCCTCACCTTTGTTTCCATATTTTCCGCCGGCCCTCTCTAATGCTTGCTTTTTATTGAGTGTTGTCAGGACGCCAAAAATTACAGGCTTTCGGGTTTTTAGTCCAACTTCCGTAATGCCGTACGCCACAGCCTGACAGATATAGTCAAAGTGAGGTGTGTCACCTTGGATCACGCAGCCCAGGCAGATCACAGCATCGACGTCTTTTTTCTCGGCCATGCGCTGCGACCCCAACGAAAGTTCGAAAGTGCCTGGAACATTTTTGCGCATTATATTAGACCTTTTGATGCCGTTGGTGATCAATCCGGCCATGGCGCCTGCATATAACGCTTCAGTGATATCATCATTCCACTCGGCTACAACGATGGCAATTTTTTTCTTCGACAGATTGATGGTGCTTTTTACTTTTCCTGACTTTAAAGTGCCTGCCATAAAAACGTTCAGATGTTTGTGTGGTTCGAAAACAAAAAGGGGATAGACATCGCTGCTATCCCCGGTAATTTCGTTAATAATTTTTTATGAATTGCTTTCCAGTCTCGCCTTCAGCTTTCGGGCATTCTGGTATTCAGCAGATTCCCAATATTGATCGATGATCTTTGAATAGGCTTCTTTGGCCTTGTCGTTTTGCTTCAACTTTTCGTAGGCCAATGCCGCTTTCATCAAATAAGCCGGTGTGAAATATTTGTTGGGCTTGTAGTTTGCAGCCTTGTCATAGAACCTGGCGGCGTCTTCAAATTTTTCCTCCTCCATATAAGAGTCACCAATGAGGCTATAGGCGCGAGCCTGTACTAAAAGGTCTTTTGAACTGAAATCCTCCAGGTACAGCCGTGCTAATTCGAACTTGCCTTGCTTCAAATAACAAACTCCGGCATAGTAGTTGGCGAGATCGGCCGCGTCAGTTATGCCGTAGTCATTGATGATATCGATGAATCCAAGATTATTGCCGTCGCCCTTTAAAGCAAGGTCGAGGCTGTCGGCTTCGAAATAAAATACTGCTTGGAACATTTCCTTTTGAGCTTCTACCTCCTGCTTGTCCTTGTAATAATTAAAGCCAAAGTAGCCGCCAACAACCAGTAAAATAACTGCTGCTACGCCGATAACTGTTTTGGGATGTCTTTCCATCCATGTTTCAGCACCTTGCAGCCGGTCTGCCAATGCCTGAGGATTCTCCAG
>JBMOKS010000118.1:17295-25213 GCA_049324355.1 Bacteroidota bacterium | reverse complement strand
CGTTCTTGTGATCTTCTTTCTTCTTAGCCATGATTTTCAAACTAATAATAAACCGGCCCTTCAAAAAAGGAAGGACGGGGCGCAAAACTACAAATTAGGATGGTACTTAACAACAACAGAATAGCTTCTCCCAATCAATCCCGGAATGGTTGTTATAACCTTGTTTTCTAGTCAGTTATGTAAGGATAATCCTTTTGGGCATAGATGTCGCGCAGGGCTTCCGAAGGATCGGGATATTTAGATTCCTCTGCGAACTTTACACTTTCTTCCACCTGCTCATGGATCTTGCGGTCAATTTCTTCCAGCTCCTTTTCGGTGGCGAATTTCTTTTGAAGAATAGTCTTTTTTACAACTTCAATCGGGTCGCGCTGCTTGTATTCTTCTACTTCTTCTTTCTTACGATATTTTGCCGGGTCGGACATGGAGTGGCCTTTGTAACGATAGGTGCGGAATTCCAGCAGAGTAGGTCCTTCACCTGTGCGAGCTCGCTCAGCAGCCTTGGCTACCGAAATATGTACGGCTTCAGGGCTCATGGCATCCACAGGCTCCGAAGGCATGTCGAACGCTTCACCGAGGGTATATAGTTCGGTCACGTTAGATGTACGCTGAACTGACGTACCCATGGCGTAACCATTGTTCTCAATCACAAAGATCACGGGAAGTTTCCACAGCATGGCCAGGTTCAACGCTTCGTGGAATGCACCTTGGCGCACGGCGCCATCGCCCATATAACAAATGCACAGGTTTTTTGTCTTATTATATTTCTCAGCGAACGCAATACCCGCGCCTAGAGGTACCTGACCTCCTACGATTCCATGTCCGCCAAAAAAATTATGTTCTTTATCAAAAATGTGCATGGATCCGCCTTTGCCCTTAGAAACACCTGTTTCTTTTGCAAAAAGCTCGGCCATCACGGCCTTAGGATCAGACCCCAATGCTAATGGATGAGCGTGATCGCGGTAAGCGGTGATCCATTTATCGTCTTTGGTCAACGCCGTCAGCGCACCTGCCACGCAAGCTTCCTGTCCAATATACAAGTGGCAAAAACCTTTGATTTTTTGCATCCCATAGAGTTGGCCCGCGCGCTCCTCAAACTTCCGCATCAGCTGCATGCTCTCATACCAGAAAAGGTAGTTTTCTTTTGAAAACTCCATTTTATCAGCTTTTCCGGCGGAGGCGTTGGTTTTTGCAGCAGGCTCGTTCTTCGCTTTGGTTGTCGTAGGCATATTCCTAATTTTATTCCGAGTTGCGAAAATAACCCCCGAACAAACATTCGCCAAACTTTCCCTGTAAATACTGCATGGTTCTCGAAAAACTTCAACTTATCAACTTTAAGAACTATCAAGAAGCATCCCTGGATTTTAAGGCCAGAATCAATGTTTTTACCGGAAAAAATGGCAGCGGCAAAACCAATTTGTTAGACGCCATTCACATGCTCTCCTTCACCAGAAGCGCATTTTTTACCAACGATCTTCAACACATTTTTCATGGTGAAAATCACTTCATGATCAAAGGAAGCTTCCGCACACGATTGAGACGCAACGATATACTGTGCGCCACCCAGGTAAACCAAAAAAAAACTTTCCAGGAAAACGGCGTCGAATACCAGAAATTAAGTGAGCATATCGGTAAGTATCCTGTCGTGATGATCGCGCCCGACGATATCGACCTGGTCAAAGAAGGCAGCGAGGTGCGCAGGAAATTTTTCGACAGCGTCATCTCACAAATGGATAAGCCCTATCTCGACGACCTTATTCTTTATAATTACTTCCTCAAACAGCGCAATGGACTGCTGAAGAACACCTTCGACGAATCGGCCATCGACCACGACTTGCTCCATATCTATGATGAAAAACTTGTGTCATCAGGAATCCGGATCTTTGCCAAGAGATCCGAATTTTCAAAAGAATTTTTACCCCTCTTTCTACAGCATTATAAATTCCTGACCGAGAACGCCCCCGAGCGCGTAAACATTATTTATCGCTCGGATTTGGCAAACGTGAATTTTCAGGATGCTTTAAAAAAGAATCTTAAAAGAGACCTGTACTTGCAGCGCACGTCGGTGGGCATCCATCGTGACGACTTTCTGTTCACCATTCATGATGCGGAACTTAAAAAGCTCGGGTCGCAGGGACAACAAAAATCATTTTTGATCGCGCTCAAACTGGCCGACTTCCAAATCCTCGCCGCCAAGAAAGAGCTTAAACCCATTATATTACTCGACGATATTTTTGATAAGCTCGACGACGTGCGCATTCGTAAACTGATGCACCTCGTGGCTGGCGACAGTTTCGGACAACTATTCATTACCGACACCAACCTGGAACGTATGAGGAAGTTATTGAGCGACGTTCAAGTGCCAGTCGACTATTTCAGTGTAAACGCCGGTCACGTTGTTGCCGAAGGATGAGATCATTTCTTCATAAATCTCATGGTTTTACTTCCTGGTAGGGTCATGAAATACATACCTCGTGGTAACCGGTGGATATCGAGCACGAACTCCTTCTCGTTTTGTGGCCAGGTTAGATCCATCACAGGTTGCCCCTGAATGTTTAGCACCAACAATCTCTTTCCTGCCAAATCATCAGCTCGCAGGGTTAAAAAATCATCTGCCGGGTTGGGAAATGATTGAATTGACATTTGAGGGTTGGCGGCTGGAATGTTGAGCTTCCAAAGACTTCGTCCGTGCTCATGGGTAATACCACTGAATAGCAAGCTGCCATTGTATTCGATAAATGAGTGGGGCTCGCTTGAATGTGGTCCCGGCTCCAGATCCAGCAGGCGGTAAGTGCCATCTGACGTGCCGTCGCTCCTCCATAACTCGTGCCCGTGCTCGAGGTCGAAGCCTCGAAAATAAAGTATATCATTATGAATGTATAAAGACTCGATCCGACCATCGAAGTTCTTGATCATATGGGTGCTCAAGGGAGTGCCTTTGCTTCTCCATAGTTCGCTACCGTTCAGAACAAAGAAGAATTGACTTTGGCCAACTGTGAATGACTCTATCCTGGCCTGGTGGAAGGACTTGATTGAAAAAGTACTTATCGCGGTACCGGTTGAAACAAATAAGCGGCCATCATCCGGGTAGGGTGTTGGGAGACCGTAAATTTTGCCGCTAAAGATTTTTATCAATTCTTCGAATGGGCCTAGATCAAGTACAGCCCTGCTTGCAATATGCAACATGGCTGCAATGATATTCCCCTCTGAATTCCAATAAGTAAAAAATATATTGTCGCCGTAAAAGAGGAACGACCTTACGTCATGGTCATTTGATGTGAGCCTGATGGTTCCATTTGCCGTACCGTCACTTCTGAAAATTGCCCCACGTTCCTGGCTGAAATTTGCGTGAACGAAGTACAAGGAGCCATCATGGCTTTGAAGATCTGCAAAATAATGGGGTATCGGAGAGTTAAATATAGTGCCGCCAGCTAAGCGTTTTACGAGGTACGTACCGGCGGAAGTGCCGTCAGTTGCAAAAAGGTCGCCGGCTGTAAAATAGAGTTTGTCGTCAACAACGCGGAGCCTTGTGTCAGACAAACACTGGGCAACTTGCTCGGGGCTCGAAACACCGTCTGTTTTATACAACCAGGAATTCATGCCCACAGTCGCAACGAAGAAAAGATTGTCGTTGAAGGAAATGAAAGAACGTGGAGAGCTATTTGCCGTCCCAGGGTTAATGTCGGCAATCTGAAAGGTGCCGTCAGAAGTCCCGTCGGTTGCCCAGAGTTCGACACCTGAGGCAGAATAAGCCTGGAAATAAACTTTTCCTTTAAAAATGTAAGATTCTGATCGGGCCGAATACCGCGGAGGGTCTGGGTTGGGGTCAATGTTGCCACGAACTAACTCGACCTGGCTTGAAGCAGATCTAAAAACAACAAAAGAAAAAAAGATTATGAGAGAGATTCTGGTAAAAAGGTCCATAAAAAAAATTGACAAAATGCCGGTTTTTAAACTGCAGTTTAACAAAACGCGCTATTAGGGCAGAAATTGCTTCTTTAATAAGGTCGCGCGAACTGGCATCCATATAAGCCATAGACCCGAAATGGCGTCAATTGGTTGGCGCCTTGCCAAGAAACATCGGTTATCTCTTCCGGCTAACGAGTCGTTTTCCGAATTTTACCCCAGATATGAGCTGGAAAGATAAAAAAGGTGATTTTCAATCTGTTGGGCAGGCGATCCGCGATATGCTCAACTCTTATAATCTTTCCAGCCGGTTCGACGAAGCTACCTTGATCAACTCCTGGGAGCGCCTGGCAGGGAAACCCATTGCTTCCCGCACTAAAAAAATCTTCATTCGGAATAAAGTGCTTTTTGTAGAGCTGACTTCGGCGTCGATGAAGCACGACTTTACGTTGCATAAATCCCAGATTCTGGAAATGTTCCGAAAAGAATTCGGAGCAGGCATTATCACCGATATCATTGTAATGTGAGGGCGCATACGCCCGAACGGTTGGGATGCAAAATTTCGCGTTCCCACCGTAATCCGTCCTCCCATCCTGAAATCTATTTCTAGGAAATTCCGCATTTAAGTTTTGAAAAAGTGGAAAACCGTATAATTTTGCACTCCTGTTTTTAAAGCAGAGGCTTTTTGGCAGATAATAAAGAGTTCTTTTTTTACTGATTCATTTATTGGGGGAATACCAAAGCGGCCAACTGGGACAGACTGTAAATCTGTTGTCTTATGACTTCATAGGTTCGAATCCTATTTCCCCCACGATGATGCCGAAGGTATCGTACCGAACGCAAGATATTGCGTCGCCGAACCAAGTCCTTCGGAAATGCGGGAGTAGCTCAGTTGGTAGAGCGGCAGCCTTCCAAGCTGCAGGTCGCGGGTTCGAACCTCGTCTCCCGCTCTAAACCAGGTATCGGGCATTTAGGTATTAGGTAACATTCGCTAATCCCCGATGCCCAGTACCTGAGTTTGCCGTTGTAGCTCAGTGGTAGAGCACTTCCTTGGTAAGGAAGAGGTCGACAGTTCAATCCTGTTCAACGGCTCTAAAGTTGTTGAATGGGTGCCGGTAAAACGGTCACTGCACCAAACAACCTAAGCGGATGGTCCGGCGGGTCATCGGCAGAGATTTCAGATTGAAAATTCAATTTTCTGATTAGTAGCGTCTTCAGAAATTTGAGCTTCAGAGGGCCCAGGGCCATCCGAAATTAGAGATCTGAAATAACAAATTTGAAATTCTAACCTTATTCGACAGGCTTACAATGTTTAGGGTGTTCTCCGCAGGAGGATTTAGATTAACAGAAACTTAATTTAAACTAATACACTTTAAACTTTAACTGGGATTTTCAAATATGGCAAAAGAAACATTTGACCGTTCAAAACCACACGTTAACGTTGGTACCATCGGTCACGTTGACCACGGTAAAACAACGCTTACCGCTGCAATCACAAAAGTTCTTTCTTCAAAAGGACTTGCTTCAATGCGCGACTTCTCTTCAATTGACAACGCGCCTGAAGAAAAAGAAAGAGGTATTACCATCAACACTTCTCACGTAGAATATTCTACTGAAAAGCGTCACTATGCTCACGTTGACTGTCCTGGTCACGCTGACTACGTTAAGAACATGGTAACTGGTGCTGCCCAGATGGACGGTGCTATCCTTGTGGTGGCTGCCACTGATGGACCTATGCCCCAAACTCGCGAGCACATTCTGCTGGCCCGCCAGGTAGGTGTACCTGCACTGGTTGTATTCATGAACAAAGTTGACTTGGTTGACGATCCAGAATTGTTAGACCTCGTTGAAATGGAAGTTCGCGAACTCCTTTCTTCTTACAACTTCCCTGGCGATTCTATGCCGGTGATCAGAGGTTCAGCCCTGGGCGCCCTCAACGGTGAGCCTAAGTGGGTTGCTAAAGTAGAAGAACTGATGAACGCCGTAGATGAGCACATTCCGCTCCCTGTTCGTTTGATCGATAAAGATTTCTTGATGCCTGTTGAAGACGTGTTCTCTATCACAGGTCGTGGTACCGTTGCAACCGGCCGTATTGAGCGTGGTGTTATCAAAACTGGCGACCCAGTTCAAATCCTTGGTATGGGTGCTGAAAACCTTTCTTCTACCATCACTGGTGTTGAAATGTTCCGTAAGATCCTCGATAGAGGTGAAGCTGGTGACAACGTAGGTCTCCTGCTCCGCGGTATTGAAAAAGAACAAATCCGCAGAGGTATGGTTATCTGCAAGCCTAACTCAGTAACTCCTCACGCTAAGTTCAAGGCTGAAGTTTACGTACTGTCGAAAGAAGAAGGTGGTCGTCATACCCCATTCTTTAACAAGTACCGCCCTCAGTTCTATTTCCGTACAACTGACGTTACTGGCGAAATCATGTTGCCTGCTGGTGTAGAAATGGTTATGCCTGGCGATAACATCTCTATCGAAGTGCAGCTGATCAACAAGATCGCTATGGAGAAAGGTCTTCGTTTCGCTATCCGCGAAGGTGGCCGTACCGTAGGTTCAGGTCAGGTAACTGAAATCTTAGACTAAAAAGTCATAAGTATAAAGTTAAAGCAGAAAGCTGGGGCAAGTCTCACTTTCTGCTTTTTCTTTAAATATTTGATTATAAGATAGTTAAGCACCAATGATTATAGCTGGGCAAAATCTTTAAGCTTTTTCCTTCCGGCTTTGTGCTTTTAAGCTTTTTCATCTACCTTTGCAGTCCTTTTGGGCTGAGTATACGGGTGCAGCTCAGAAGATTGAGTGGGCCCGCTAAAAAGTGTGGCAAAAAGGGCTTGAAATGATGGAATTTACGGGTTTAAGGCCCGTCGAGCTTAATAACAAACGGGTGTAGCTCAATTGGTAGAGTAGCGGTCTCCAAAACCGTTGGCTGGGAGTTCGAGTCTCTCCACCCGTGCTAGGGAAGATTTCAAATTGAAAATTTCAAATTACATCGGGCGGGTACCGGTGATTTGAAGCCTGCCTTCCGGCAGGAAGGTCTGAAATCTGAAATAAGAAATTTAAAGAACCATGGAGAAACTAAAGACCTATATTACCGAATCGTGGGACGAAATCAAGAACAAAGTTACTTGGTCCAAGTTCAGCGAACTTCAGGGAAGCGCTGTTTTGGTACTAGTTGCTTCTGCCATTTTTGCCTTTGTGATCGGTGCTATTGACTGGATCTTTAAGTCCGGACTTCAGTTTTTTTATAAAGAATTTTAATCCTGAAGGAAATGGGAGAGCTTAAGTGGTACGTACTCAGGGTTGTTAGTGGGCAGGAGAAGAAAGTAAAATCTTACCTGGAGACTGAGATTGAACGCTCAAAGCTGACCGATTTTATTCCTCAGGTGCTCATTCCGTCGGAGAAAGTATATGAGATGAGAGGCGGAAAGAAACGGGTAAGAGAAAGAAACTTTTTCCCAGGCTATGTACTCATCTCGGCAGACCTGTCCAACGGTGAAGCATACCATACCGTGAATAATATTCCCGGCGTGATCGGATTTCTCGGCAACAACGGAACAGGTCAATCGAAAGAACCCGTTGCCCTTCGTCAGTCTGAAGTGAATAGAATTCTGGGCAAGGTAGACGAGATTGACGAATTCGAGGTGAAACTCGAAACACCTTTTATTAAAGGTGAGTCGGTAAAAGTAATGGATGGTCCTTTCAGCGGCTTCACAGGAACCGTGGAAGAGATCTTCGAAGATAAAAAGAAGCTCAATGTTATGGTGAAGATTTTCGGCCGTAACACCCCCGTGGAATTGAGCTACATGCAAGTAGAAAAATTAGATTAAGCGCTTAGGCATTATGGCAAAGGAAGTTACAGGCTATCTGAAATTACAGGTAAAGGGCGGCTCGGCAAACCCAGCCCCTCCAATCGGTCCTGCATTGGGTTCCAAAGGTCTCAACATCATGGACTTTTGCAAGCAGTTCAATGCTCGTACACAAGACAAACCAGGCCAGGTACTGCCTGTTTTAATTA